>JANYBF010000309.1 GCA_025360895.1 Verrucomicrobiota bacterium | reverse complement strand
ACCGTCACCAGCGTGGCAGACGGTGTCACCCCTTCGATCCGCATCCACACTTTGTTTTGATTTACCAAGCCCGAGAGCGTGCGTACCTGGTTGGTAGCGGTGGAAAATGCGCTTTCTCCGGTAATATTCCCATAAGTGTTCAGCGCGCGTTTGGAAGCCGCGAATACGTCATTTAGCGGGCGATCAAAACGGCGTTCCACCCGGTCACGGTAGGCGGGCAAACTCCCGGGCTTCGGCTCCGTAACCGTACTCACACAGCCAACGACGCAAAGAGCGACGCCGGCAAGAACCGCAAAAGTTTGTTTTTTCATATAGCGACGATGCAACCAAATCCGCTGCTGGCGTCAAGAGCGAAGCCGGACCGGATCAGCGCGCCAGTTCCAAGGCAATCTGCTTTTCCACTTCATGCGCGACCGGAACATTACTGCCAACCCAGGTGGAACGCGCTTGGACGGTCACCGCAGTGACTTGGGGACTGGCGGCCTCAACCCGGATCCACACGTCGGTATCCTGCACCTTACCCTCGAGCGTCCGCACTTGATTGGTGCTTTCGAGCAACGTGGATTCGCGGGTCATCTGGCCAAGGCTGGAAAGCGCCCTTTTGGACGCTTCATACACCGTATTCAGCGGGAATTTATAGTTGCCGGAGACCTTGTCCCGCGACAAATAGATGCCCGCAGTTTTTTGGTCGTTGACGGTATTAACGCAGCCGGCCACGCCCAGCGCAACTCCGGCCAATATTGCAAGAAATCCAAATTTCATATACGGGTAATACAATCAGATTTTCCGACGCCGTCAAGATTGAAGCACCGTCATTCTGAGCAAAACCGGAGAGCCGAACGGAATTTACCGTCTGTCGCTTCACCGACCTTTGAGCGCCGCAAACGCCTCCAGGGCGACCTCTCGTGCGATGGCGTGACTGACGATGGGTTCGGGGTAATCGCGTCCGAGGATGAGGCTGGCGCGGGCGAGGATTTCTGGTGGGGCTTGCCACGGTTGGTGCAGCCAGGCATCGGGAAGTTTCGCCAGTTCGGGACACCACCGTCGGACGTAATTCCCCTGCGGATCAAACTTCTCGCCCTGACTGATCGGATTGAACACGCGGAAATAGGGCGCGGCGTCCGCGCCGCAACCGGCCGTCCATTGCCAGCCGAGCGTATTCTGCGCGAGGTCGGCGTCCACCAACGTGTCCCAAAACCACCGGGCACCTTCCGTCCACGAGAGCAGCAGGTCTTTCACGAGAAACGACGCTACAATCATTCGCACGCGATTGTGCATCCAACCGGTCGTCCACAACTCGCGCATTCCCGCGTCCACGATCGGATAACCCGTGCCCCCCTTTTGCCACGCCGCGAGGAACGCCGGGTCCTTGCGCCAGGGAAATCGATTGAAGTCCTCCCGCAACGGCAGCAGCGGCGTCTGCGGGAAATGATACAAGAGATGGTGGGCAAACTCGCGCCAGCCAATCTCCGTGAGAAATTGCGACGCCCGCCAGTCGCCCGTAGCCGACGACGTCAGGAGGCGGTCAGCTTCCGCACTTGGAATCCGCCGCCTCACGTCGGCGGCTACGCCGTGCCAGATTTGGCGGGGACTGATTTCACCAAAATGAAGATGGGGCGAGAGTCGGGACGTGCCTGTGAGATCAGGACGATTGCGGTCGGTCGAGTAGTGGGTGAAGGCTGCGCCGAGAAAGCGTTTGAGTTGCGCGTGCGCGCCAGCCTCGCCCGGCAACCACGCCGCGCGCATCCCTTCCGCCCACTTGATCTTTGGCTCCAATTCAAGCGCAGCCAGCGACAGTGATTTCGGCCCCGGGGCCGGTGCGTTGAGTTTGCGTGGGGCGGCCAAAGGTTCGGTCGGGTCGGGTTTCGCGAGACAATGCTTCCAAAACGGCGTGAAAACCCGAAACGGCTTGCCGCTCTGATTTTGAATCGTCCATGGCTCGTACAACAACGCGGCATTGAAACTTTCGGCTTCGAGACCGTCGCGGCGCAACACCTCCTTTACCGTTGTATCCCGCGCGATTACGGCTGGTTCGTAACGACGATTCCAAAACACGGCGGTCGCGCCGGTCTCACGAATCAATCCTCGTAGGGTTTCGAGCGTTGGGCCCTGCCGGAGGATCAGTTGCGAACCGAGTTCGCGGAGTGCCGCCGCCAGCGATTTGAGCGATTGATGCAGCCACCAGTTCGACGCGGCGCCTGGGGGCCAAGGCGTTTCCTCGTCCGGTGCGTGAATGAAGACCGGCACGACTGATCCGCCACGCTTCAGCACCGCCGCCAAAGCCAGGTTGTCCGCCAGTCGCAGATCGAGCCGAAACCAAACAATGGAAACGGGGCTGCTGCCATCACCGGTGACGGTGGCGCGCTTCATTTATGCGCGACTGGATGTTTGCTTTCGGTCAACGCCTGATCAATCGCGGCGTACAATTCCAGGAGCGCGGCTGACTTCGCCACGCCGGTGAACCGCTTGAGAATCCGTCCGCGTTCATCCAGGACGAAGACGTTGACACATTCGTTCACGCAGCCAAACGCCTTCACCATATCACCGGACCAGTCGAGCATGACGGGATACGATTGCCGCTGCTGAAATTTCTTACGCACCACGCCCCGTAACCAGCCCGGCACCGCAGACATATCCGCAATACCGTGAATGGCTACTTGTTGTCCGTAGCGTTCTTTCACCGGGGCGACCCAGCCGGCGATCTGCTCCGAGCCTTTATGATCCGCAATGGTCAGGACGGTGAGGTTGGTGGTGGGGAAGGAAAGCTTTTGTGGAAACTCAAATTGATCCTTGAGTTCGATGCGGGCGGGAGCGTTGGTGACGGAGGAAGCTGATGGCGACTTGGGCGCCGCGTTTGCTATCACGGCAACGAACAGGCCGAGCAACGTGAAAATTATTTTCATGTGGCTTTGGCGGGCTCGGCCATGCCACCCGGATGGTAACTGCGTCCCTTCCACACCGATGGTTTTCCGGCAAGATGCCGGAGAAGGGCGAGCCATTGGATAGCGAGCAACGCAACGACGCCCAAAGGATGCAAGAGCGCGGCCCCGACCGGTTGCCAGAACTTCCCAACGGCGAGCAGTCGAGGCACATACGCCAGCGCAACCGCAATCAAGGTCAGGACGAGTGCCCGTTTCGTCATTGCGGGTGTGAACAACAGGAGTAGAAACGGCAAGACCGCTCCCCCAAACAATAATGCTGTCATCGGCAGGATCGCTCCCCGCGCCGCGAGCCCTTCAGTCGCATTCTTTCCCAAGCCGCACCAGACTTCTCTGTTTGTTTGGTACATCCGACAAGCCGCGAGGTCCGTGGCATCGAAAAGATCGGTGCAATAACCGGTCTGCCGAAACAACCGTGGCAGTTTCACTCCATCGTGCAACGTGGTGCGGATTTGGGCGTGACCGCCAACCGCGTGGTAAGCATCCGCCCGGGCGATGAATAGCTGGCCACACCCGGCCGAAAACGCCGCGCGTTTCGTCCCCCGCATCATAAACATCGGGAGATAGCCCAGCAGCACAAAGTGGATCAGTGGAATCAACAGGCGCTCGGAGAAGGTGCCGAGTTCCTGCCGCGGTACCCCGCTGGCGAGCGCGCTGTCGGACGAACGTAAGAAACCGGCCATGCGCACCAAAGCATCCGGCGCCAGCCGCACGTCCGCGTCCATGAACACCAGCAGCGGGTTGTTTGCCCGCTGCGCCAGGACGTGGCAGGCGTGTTGTTTGCCGCACCAACCCGCTGGCAGGGGTGGCGCAATTTCCAATCGCACGCGGAAATCTTCCATTACAAACTCACGGATGATTTCCGCCGTCCGATCCGTCGAGTGATCATCGAGGACGATGACTTCAAAGTTCACCCCGACGTTGGCCAGCACCGATGTCAGCAGGGCGCGCAGATTAGCCTCTTCATTGCGAGCGGGAATCAGCACGGACAATCTTCCTTGGCCTTCGTTCTTGTCCGCGACCACCCGGCTCGAATGCGCGGACGAGGAAATTTTCCGATAGAAAAACAAATTCAACACGAACAGCCCGCATGGCAGACCCGCGAGTACCAGCGCGATCAGGGCGAGTGATTCGAGGTTCACAATTTGCCGTGTTGCGGTTGGAATGATTGGCCGCGCCACTTTGCCTTCGCCGCGCGCCAGCGATCATAAATGCCACCGACGCCGGAGTTGCCATGAAGCAAGCAGCGAAACTTTTCGGGCTGGCGATGACGCGCTTCCGCCGCCAGCGCGTTCTGTGTATCAGCGAGCCGGCCCGCAAAGAACTCCGTCCATACTTGCGGTTCCAGTTGCGTTTCTTCGGTGTTGGTTTCGTACGGCTCACCGAAGCGCACGAGGATTTCCGGTAGGCGCTCCTCCCAGAAAACGTATTCGATGGCAACCGGCACGAAGCAGAGCTGGCCGACCTGCTTGGGCAGATGACCGATCCCGGCCTTGAAACTCACCGGCCGTTCGCGCGCATCCGCGAAGCGACTTTGTGGCGTGAGCCACAGCGTATTTTCCGGCTGCTGTAAAATCGTCCGGGCCCGGCGGAGGAATTGCCCGGCGCCACGCCGCGTGCCCTGCTCGACGCCGAACGCGCCCAAGCGTTTGAAAAAACCGTAGCGCTCCAGGGCGACGGCATCAATCGGCACGAAGACATTCTGCCCGGGCAGAAACTCTTTGGCGAGTAAAAGCGCGACCAACGGATCCCACCACGAAGCGTGATTGGAATAAATCACCAGCGGCTGATCCGGCTTCACTGGCAGCGCACTCGCCCGGGATACGCGCAGTGAATGAAAATGCCGCCGGAGATAGCGCCGTGTGTACCAAGCGAACAGGCGGAGCAGCGGTTGGGAGATTATCGGCAAGGTGCCAGCACGTTCGTGGCTGCCAGGCTTGTGATCGAGTAACTTTCCCGCATCCCGATCCGGACCGATGGGGCGGGGGAGGGCGGTATCCCGTGTCACGGCCAAGGGGCGATCTGCGGCGGCCGAACGACTGGCGAAATCAATGGTTACGATTCGTTGCGCTTCCGTTTCCTCGTTGGGAGAGGAGGCGGTTTGGGTCAGGGGCAACGATTCGGTTTTCATCGGGTATTATTTTTTCCTAATCAAGCCGCCACCAATTCCGGTGGCGACGGCACGGATCGCTGCGCTCCGTGGTTTTGTACAATGCCATCTTTGTCCAACGTGTCACCGGCGATCCAACCGCTCATCATTACCATCGGCATTCCCGGTCCCGGGTGCGCCGCGCCCCCGGCGAGGTAAAGCCCGCGCACCTCGCGGCTGCGATTGCCCGGCTTGAACGCGCCCAAAAACTTGCCGTGGCTCGATAAACCATAGATCGCTCCGTTGAGCACGCGATACCGGTCATGAATGTCCTGCGGCGTCAGCGCCCGCTCGAACACGATCTGCTGTTCAATGTCTTCCATGCCCGCCGTGCGCTTGAGCTTCTCGATGATGGTGCGACGATACGTTGGCAACATTTTTGTCCAGTCGTGATGCGAACGCAAGTACGGCGTATGAACAAGCACGTAGAGCGCTTCGCCACCGGCGGGCGCGACGGCGGATTCCGTCTGCGACGGCGCGCAGAGATAAGCCGTGGGATCTGGTGCGGGTTCGCCCCGGTGGTAAATCGCGTCAAACTCCTCCTCGTGATCGCGGGAAAAAACAAAGTTATGATGTGCGATGTGTTTGTAGCGTTGTTTTAATCCCAGATACAACACCACGCCCGAACACGCCGGTTCGTAGTTGCGGCGCGCATTGAATCGTTGACCAATTTCCCCGCCGATCAACTCCCGATGCGTGCGGACGGCGTCCATGTTCGACACGACGGCGGCCAGCGCGATGCGCTCGCCACTTGCGGTTTCCACCCCGGTAACACGTTTTTCCTCGACGATAATCCGGCGGATTTGGGTGTTGAGCCGGAACTGCACGCCGAGTTCTGCGGCCAGCTTGGTCAGGGCCAGCGGCACGGCGCGGGTGCCGCCCGTGGGATACCACACCCCCTCGTCGGATTGCATGTGACCAATGCCGCAGAGCACGGCGGGTGAATTCAGCGGCGACGACCCGACGTACTGCGTGTAGTGATCGAGCATCTGCGCGACGCGCTCATCCGGAACCTGCGAACGGATCGTACTCGCCACGCTGCGGCCCATGCGCATCGCGAGCACGTCCCCGAGTGTCGAAATATTGAACGTGTTCTTGGCGTCGAACATGTCGCGCAAACCGCCGATCGGCTTGTAGAAAAAGAACCGTTGCGAGATGTCATTGAGCCGTTTGGAAAGCCCTTGGAATTTGCGATAACCAGCGCTCACCTTCCCGCCGGGGGCAAAGCGATCAAGATTCTGCGCCATCACCGTCTCATTAGATACCAGATCCAGCGTCGTGCCGTCCTCGAAGAACGAGCGCCACTGGGGTTCGAGCCGCACCATTTCGAGATAATCGTCCAGGCGCCGGCCGGACTCTTCAAAAATGCGGCGCAACACCGACGGCAGGGTGAGAATCGTCGGCCCCATGTCGAAGCGGAAACCTTGCGCGTTGAGTTCGGCCGCTTTGCCACCCAGCCACGGGTTGGCTTCAAACAAAACGACCTTGTAGCCGCGCGTGGCCAGCGTGCAGGCGGCCGCCAGGCCGCCCAGACCGCCGCCGATGACACCGATGGGGGTTTGATTATTCCTGGTCATAAATTTGATTGGTTGTGAATTTGAATTAATTGATCAACGTCGCCGTAACAACGCCCGGACCATCCGGCGAAGGCCATCGAAGCGTACCCGCCAGTCCGCCCCATGAGTGGTATTCAGGTGGGCGCAAAAGAAGTCCGCATCGTCCGCGCGCGGCACATCGTAATGCGGCCGCCACCGTCCGCTGCGTTGGGTGACAACTTTGGTGGTGGTCATCTCGAGCAACCCTTCCGGGCCGCGCGTGAGGCCGAACCCGCTGAGTTTGCGTCCGCCGAACGGCAGGCGGGCGTCCGCCGTGGGTGCAATCACGTCGTTGATGATGACGCCGCCAACATTAAGGCGCGTCGCCAACGAACGAGCGACTATTTCGTCGCGAGTGAAAATCGTGGCGCCCAGCGCGTACGGACAATCATTGGCGAGGGCGAGGGCTTCGTCATCACCCGCAACCGTAAGAACCGTGAGCAGTGGTGCGAAGATGTCTTCCCGCAGCAACGGCAGCGCCGGTTTTGCGCCGGCAATCACTATCGGGCCGATAATGTCGCCGCTGGGCTGAATTTTTCCGGAGAGAAAGTGCGCGCCCTGCGCCAGAGCTTGCAGCAGGAGGGGCGACAAACGTTCTCGCTGCGCGGGAGGGAATGTTGCTGGCGCGCAATCGGACAACGCCTGCGCCAACCGTCCCTCAAACTCGGTCGCCACCGCCCGGGCCACGAACACGCGCCGGGGGGCAATGCAGGTCTGGCCGGAATTGAGCCGCAGGCCGAAAATAAGCGCGCGAACCGCTAGCTCCAGATCCGCGTCCGCACGAATGATGGCGGCATCGCATCCGGAAAGTTCCATCACGGACGGGATGGCGAGGGGCGCAAGTTCGGAGAGAAGTTTTTTGCCCGTCGTCGCCGAACCGGTGAAGAACACCTTGTCCACGCCCACGCGAATGGCGGCTTGAGCGGCTTCGGGCAATTCGGGCAACATGCGCAAAAGTGACGTGGGAAGTCCTGCGGCGTTGAGCAAGCGTGCCAGTTCGTGGGCCGCGCCAGTGCCGCCGGGTCCGGGCTTGAGCAAAACCGCGTTGCCGGCCACGAGCGCCTGCAACACCTGCACCCCGGGCAGAAAGATGGGATAGTTCGCCGGCGCAATGACGAGCACCAGGCCAAAGGGTTCGCGGTGAACCACGGAGGTCACACCACCGAGCCAGAGCGGGCGCCCGCGCCGCCCGACGCGGCAAGGTGAGAGAATTTTTTCCGCCGCGCGTTCGAGGAATTGGCCGGCGGCGGCGAGTGGAATGACCTCCGAAGTGAGAATTTCGGCGACCAGGCGTTGACTTGAGCCGATGGCGGAGATTGCCACGGACTCCGCTTGCTCTGCGAGCAAATGGCGGAAGCGACGGATGACTTGCAGGCGCGCCCGCACTGAAACCATCGCCCACGTCGCTTGGGCGCGGCGCATTTCAGCGCAGGCGGAACTGGCATCGAACAGGAAATCATCTCCGCCCGCGAAACCCGTCACCTTCAGATGCTGGGTTTTTTCACCGGTTGACGGTTTCATAAACGGTCGCCGGGCTTGTGGCCGGTGGCTGGCTTTCGGCCAGTTGATGGGTTGGTTGGCTCATGCCGAAATCCTGGAGCACCAGTTTGGAGGAAATCCGCGCCGACTCGAAAATCACCGGCAGACCGCTGCCTGGATGCGTGCCGCCGCCAACCAGATACACCCCATCGAGGTCTTCAAAGCGATTGTGCGGGCGCAGGTGGAGCATTTGATCGAGGGTGTGCGCGAGGTTGAACGTGGCGCCGCGATAAATCTCATAGCGCGAATCCCAATCCGCCGGCGTGATCACGCGCTCGTAGCGGATACGGTTTTCAATGTCACCGTAGCCGGCCTTGGCGATTTGCCGTAGCAAGCGTTTGCGGAAACGATCACGTTCGCGCGACCAGTCCACGTTCGGGTGTTGGTGCGTCACTGGCGCCAGCACGTAGAGCGCGCTCTTGCCGCGCGGGGCGAGGCTTGGGTCCGTAACACAAGCGTTTTGAACGTAGAAGCTCGGGTCATCGCTGAGGACGTGTTGGTTTTCGATCTCGTCGAGGTTCTTCGTGTAGTTCTCCGCGATATGGATGGTGTGATGCGGCAAATTGAATTCTCCCTCGACGCCGAGATACATCATGAATGTGGAACAAGAGTATTTTTTCTTCGCCAACTTCTTGTCCGTCCACTTGCGGCGTAGTTGATCGGGCACGAGCCGCTCCATCGCCCGGGCAAAATCGGCATTGACTACCACGGCATCGGCGCGATGCGTGCCGGTGGTGGTGCGAACGCCCACGGCCCGCCGACCGGCGAATAGCATTTCTTCGACCGGCTCGTTGAGAAGAATTTCCACCCCCAGCCGTTCCGCGACCCGCGCCATCGCTTTGGTCACCGCGCCGCAACCCCCAAGGGGATGCCACACGCCGTGTTCATATTCGAGAAACGAGAGAATCGAGAACAGGCTGGGGCAGCGGAACGGCGACATGCCGAGATATTTCGATTGAAAACAAAACGCCAGCCGCACGCGCTCATCTTTGAAGAAGCGCTGGAGATAGGTATTCACGGATTGATGGGGCCGGAGCATCGGGAGCATCTTGAGCAGGCGGGCGTTGAGCAGGCTGCTCCACCCATTGAACGGCGTTTCGAGGCACGGCTCCATGAGCGTGAGCTTGGTGCGATTTTCGCGGATGAACTTGCTGAAATTCGGCGCATCGGCGGGTGAGAGCGCGGCAATTTGCTTCGCCATATCGGCCACGTTGGGTGTGCAATCCATCTGGCCGCCCGCGCCGAATTGAATCCGGTATTGCGGATCGAGACGGACCATCGCCACTTCTCGCTCCAGAGTTGTGCCGGCGGCTTTGAAAATTTCGTTCAGCACCCGTGGATAGAGGAAGAACGTCGGGCCTAAATCGAATTTGTAGCCTTCGGCCTCAATGGTGGAGGTGCGCCCGCCGATGAGGGGAAGCCGCTCAATTACTTTGACGCGCACTCCGGCCGCGGCCAATTGAATGGCCGCGCCCAGACCGCCGGGACCGGCCCCGATGATGATTACTTCCTTGGTCATATTTGCCTTGGGCTTCACTTTTAGGTTTGGAGATTTAATGCAATCAGGCGGCGACGGGCATGGCATCCGGGTTTTCTAACATCAGACGAAGTTTTTCCAACGCCCCATTCTGAAGCTGGCGAATCCGCTCCCGGGTGAGTTTGAATTTTCGACCCACTTCTTCGAGGGTGCGCTCGCCGCCACGGTCCAGGCCGAAGCGGAAACGAATGATGCGGGCCTCGCGTTCCGGCAGTTGTTTCACAAGTTGGTGAATCAATACGGTTTCGGTTTTTTCCCGCAACTGCTCGTAGGGTGACGCCGCGTTCTCATCCGCCACCACTTCGGCGACGGTGCTGCTGTTCGTGTCGCCCAGCGGCGCATCCAGCGACGTCGGGCGCAGCGCCGCGCGCCGGAGTCTGGCCACCCGGGCGGTCTTGATTTCCAATTCCGCCGCCAGTTCTTCATCCGTGGCCTCGCGGCCGAGCAAATCGCGTAACCGGACTTCAGCCTTGCCGAGTCGGTAAATTTTGTCCGCCACATGCACGGGCAGCCGGATCGTTTTGCCCTGGCTGGCGAGCGCGCGGCGGATTTGTTGTTTGATCCAGAGCGAACTGTAGGTGGTAAGCTTGGCGCCCTTGGCTGGGTCAAACTTTTCCACGGCCTTCATCAAGCCGAGGTTGCCCTCGTTGATCAAATCCAGCAACGGCATGCCCAGGTGTTCGTATTCGCGCGCGATCTTGATCACGAACCGCAGGTTCGCCCGAATCATGTGTTCGCGTGCTGCGTCGTCTCCACGTTGGATGCGCATGGCGAGTTCCACCTCCTGTTGCGGCGTGAGCAGCGCGACCTCGCCGGCCTCCCGCATATAAAGGGACAAGATGGAATCCATTTCGGCGGGCCCGCTGGTCACCATAACGTCTTCGCGGCTGGTGATGGGCCGCGCTGGCGGCAACCACGCTACCGAAGTTGCGGCGGGCGAGGTTTGAAGAAATTTTGATCCCGCGCGGGAACTGTTTTTTACACCGCCCAACAGCAAACGAGTTGCACACACCCTGATGGCCGGGGTTTTGGCCGGTTGAAAACCACTCCGGCGGGCGACGGTTAACACCATTGCCGATGAGGTTTTCATACCGCGATTTGCTGGCTCTTCTTGCGTCGTCGTGAGGTATTTGCTGTTAAGCATGTTTATACTTTGTCTAATTGTGAATCATATGTCAACTATTTGTTAAATATATTTTAGAATTATGGCTGCGACGGGAATTTGATTGTATTGCCCTTTATTGTTTGAATATTTCTTCTGGTGGCGCGGTATTAATTTGCATCTGTTCAATTATTGTCTATTATTTAGGCGATGTCAGAAGTTCAACACTCAATCAAGATCGTCGCGCGGAAAAGCGGGCTGTCGGCCCATGTCATTCGGGTTTGGGAGCGGCGCTACGATGCCGTCTCGCCCGACCGTTCGGACACGAATCGCCGGCGCTATTCGGACGCCGAGATTGAGCGGTTGACTTTGTTGCGGGCCGCGACCCATGCGGGTCACAGCATCGGGAACATCGCAAAGTTGCCGCTGGAGAAGTTGCGCGAACTGGCATTTGAAGCGACACCCTCGGCTGGATTGCCGGCAAGTAAGCGGGGCGGCGCCACGGCAACCCAAGCGATTGCGGCTTCAATCGGAGCGATTGAGAAGTTGAACTCCACCGAATTGGGGGAAATCCTGGGGCGATCCGCAGTGGCCTTTGGGCAGCACGGCTTGCTGGAAAAAATCATCGCTCCGCTGGCGCAACAAGTCGGCGAACTGTGGCGGTCGGGTACCATTACCGCCGCCCATGAACATTTCGCGAGCGCGGTCATTCGCGATTTCCTCGTGCAAAATTCAAAATCCTATGCCGCCCACGGTCCGGCCCCGGTGTTGGTCGTGGGTACGCCGGCGGGACAACTGCATGAACTGGGGGCGGTAATGGTCGCCGCCGCCGCCAACGACTTGGGCTGGCGGGTGATCTACCTAGGCACCAGTCTGCCCGCCGTGGAGATTGCGGGTGCAGCAATTCAAAACAAAGCGCGCGCCGTGGCAATGAGCATCGTCTATCCCGACGACGATCCGAACCTGGCGCAGGAGCTCGAAAGCCTACGCAAACATTTGCCGCCCGAAATCAAGATCATCACCGGTGGGCGCGCGGCCGAATCCTACAACTCAACTTTGGAAAAGATGAAGGCGATCCGCACCAAGGGACTAAGTGAGCTTTATCGGATTCTGGACCAGTTGCGCGTACCGGGGTGAAACTGGCTGGGGAAGCTGATCACAGTTTTGTCTTGATGCCGCACGCCCGCATCACGCACCAGCCGCGCACCGCCTCGAACAACATGAACCCGCCGGAAATGATCAGGATGACGGCCGCCAGTAAATTCAGACCACACAGCGCCACGCCCACGGCGACGAAGGTGATTCCGCTCACGCCGCGGACGAGCCGGCCCTGCGTTTCAAGGTTGGGCGAGAAAAACTTTTTCATGTGGAATGGTTAGCACAGGGTTTGCCGGATTCAAATCTCCATCGCTTCATGAAAACGCACGATTTCCACGCCGAACTTTGGCTGCCGCGTCCGGTGGCCGAGATTTTTGACTTTTTCGCCGATGCTTACAACCTTCAGGCCCTCACGCCCGACTGGGTGAATTTTGAAATCCTCACGCCCAAACCAATTCATCTGCGAGCGGGCGCGCTGATTGATTACCGGCTGCGCATTCATGGTCTACCCGTGCGTTGGCAAACCGAAATCACCGTCTGGGAACCGCCGCGTCGCTTTGTGGACGAACAAAAGCGCGGGCCGTATCGCCATTGGGTTCACGAACATCTTTTCACGCCGCAGAACGGCGGCACGCTTTGCACCGACCACGTCCGCTACGCCGTGCTGGGTGGCGAACTGGTCAACCGCCTGTTCGTTCGCCGTGACGTGGAAAAGATCTTTGCGGTTCGCCGGCGCCAACTGAAAGAGCTCTTTGGCCGTTGCTGAGACGTGGGAAAGCCGCGAAGCTTCCGGCAAATGAACGCCGCCGCCGCGACCGCCTTAAACTTTGATACCAGCTTCCTGTTCGCCTCGTTGGTTTGGGGCTCCATCGGCGTTGGGTACTGGATTTACGGCAAGAAACAGCGCGAGATGATGCCCATGATCGGCGGTGCCGCGATGGTTGTCATATCCTATCTGGTCAGCAGTTGGCTGTTGATGTCACTGATCTGCCTCGCGTTGATGTTCGCGGTTTATCTGCTGGTCAAACGCGGCTATTGAACACCGGAACCTTGCGCGACCGAGGTTGGAGCCCCAGGCGCGGAAAGGGCGACCGACCCACAGTTTCTGGGGTAAAGAAATCCTCGCGAACTGGATGCGTTATCAAGGAGGTTGTCCAAGAAGCCGGACGCGGAACTGAAGGGTGGCGGGCTGTCCGGCGGGGTTGAAATTTTTTTCTGGTCAGCGTCCGTTTCCGGGCATAGGCTCGACTCACCTTTAACCCAACTGCACCCTTTATGGATATCATCTTCAATTGCCCGAAATGTGACCAGGAACTGGCGGTGGACAAATCCGGCGCCGGCTCGGAGATCAATTGCCCGGCTTGTTCCGAAAAAATTGTGATTCCGAATACTGCGGCCCCGGCGTCCTCTGGGACCGTGCCGGTCCGTGCTGCTGGCCCCACGGGGAGTGCCATGTCCTCTTCCGCCGCCGCCAAAGTGGAAAGGCACCTCAAAGTGCCCGACCACAGCCAGCCCGCCGAGAGCCTCATTGGCAAACCGTCGGTGCCGCTGGAGGTCGCCGCCAAAGAGTCCGACCGCAAGATGAAGGTGAAGACCATCCGGCACACTGATTGCATCGAAGTGGGGCACGACAAGTTCGACGAGATGGTCACCGCGTTTCTACAAAAAATCGGCGAAACCAATGTCGTCAGTCTTACCCCGCTTACTTACACTCACCTCGACATCGGTTCGCAAAAGCTGATGACCGACTTTGCGGTCTTGGTGGTGTACCGCGGGTGAGCGGGCGACCGCCAACCCGGACGGCCGCCGCCGATTCTTGACTTGCCCAAACCCCGCCGCTACCGTGCCGCCATGAGTCGCCGTTCCGTCTTTCTGCTCTTGCTTGCCCTCGGCGTTACCCTCGTGCCGTTCCGCTCGCCGGCACCGCTGGTTTACACCCCGGGCGAAGGGTGGACGTATGAACCCGTCGGCGGTATCGGCAAATGGAAACGGGAGACGGCCAAGGAACAGATGTTGGTGACGCAGGCCGCTTATGACCAGAAGGATTACACGCTCGCGCGCAAATCGGCCATGCGCCTGATCAAGACCTGGCCGCTTTCCGATTACGCCCCGAACGCCCAGTATCTGGTGGGGCTTTGCTACGAAGCCGAACACGACGATGAACGGGCGTTCAAGGCCTTCCAACTGGTCTTCACTAAATATCCCCGCAGCGACAAGCTGGGGGATGTCATGCAGCGTCAATATCAGATCGGGTTGCGTTTTCTCGGCGGTCAACGCTTTAAGTTGTTCGGCTTGATCCCCTTCTTCCCCGACATGGACAAGACGGCGGACATGTTCGAAAAAATCGTGGCGAGCGGGCCCTACAGTGCGGTCGGGCCCAGCGCGCAATTGCGGATTGGTTCGGCGCGGGAGAAGCAAAAGAACTATCCGGAGGCCGTGACGGCGTACGAGCGCGCGGCAGATCGCTATCACGACCTGCCACTGATCGCCGCCGACGCCCTGTACCAGGCCGGCTTCTCGTACTCCAAACAGGCCCAGACGGCCGGGTACGATCAAGGCACGGCGGGGCAGGCCATCGCGACTTTCACCGATTTTATTACATTGTTTCCCAAGGACCCGCGCGTTACCGAGGCAAAACGGATTATCACCGTTTTAAAGGAAGAACAGTCGCACGGTAATTATATGATCGCGATTTTTTACGAACGCCAGAAACGCTGGAACGGCGCATTGATTTATTACAACGAAGTTTTGGTGCAGGGCCCGGATTCCCGTTACGCCGCCGTGGCCCGCCAGCGGATTGATCAGATCAAGAAGTACATTGCCGGCACCCCTCCGTGACATGCTTTCCCTCCGGATGCTTTTCGCCAGTTGTCTGGTGCTGGCCCTGAACGGTTGCGCCGGGTATCGCGTTGGGCCGAGCAATGGCGAACGCGCGGGCGAAAAAACGGTCCAAGTGGTGCCGTTCACCAATCAAACGGCCGAACCGCGTCTCGGAGACAACGCCACGGCGGCGCTCCGCAAAGAAATCCAGCGGGACGCCACTTACCGGCTCGCCAGCAATGATCCCGGCGACATCGTGGTCAATGGCGTAATCACGCACTTCGTGCGCAGCGGAGTCAGTTTTCAGCCCACCGACGTCATCACTGCCCGGGACTACCGACTCATCATCATCGCTCACGTCACGGCCCGCGCGCGCGTCACGGGGAAAGTTCTGCTCGACAAAACGATCACCGGTGACACCACCGTTCGCGTTGGCAATGATCTTCCGGCCGCCGAGCGGCAGGCGCGGCCATTGCTCGCGACCGATCTGGCCCAACAGATCACCTCCCTGCTCGCGGACGGGGTTTGGTAGCCGGTGCTCGTATTGGCAAAACGGACGGCAAGGGTTGTATTTGGCCGCCGGCTTCGCCAAGCTTGCCCGCGTGAGTGGCACTGACCATTTTGACGACTCGACTGTTTGCCGCCTCGATACTCAGCGCAAGCTGGTCGAGCCGTGTTCCATTGTTATTTTTGGCGCCAGTGGCGACCTGACCGCCCGGAAGCTCATCCCGGCGCTCTACCATCTTTTCAAGGACAAACAACTGCCGACGGCCTTTCGCATCATTGGTTTTGCGCGGCGCGAGAAAACCGATGAATCGTTCCGCGCGGAATTGCGCGCGGCCCTCGACCAATTCTCCCGCACCCAGCCCGTGGCGGCCGCCGTCTGGTCGGAATTCGCCGCCCATCTCGTTTATTGCCAGGGGGACCTCAACGACCCGGCCGCGTACCAGAAACTGGAGCAACGCCTGACGGCTTTCAACGATCCGGCGTTGCGGCATAACCTGCTTTTCTATCTAGCCATTTCGCCCAGTCAATTCGGGGTGGCGGTTGAGCAATTGCATCGTGCGGGATTGTTGCCGCGGCACCCAACCACCGGCTGGCAGCGGATTGTCGTCGAGAAACCTTTCGGCCACGACCTCGCCTCCGCGCACACCCTGAACAGCGAGTTGACTCAATACGCGGACGAGAATCAGGTTTTCCGCATTGACCACTATCTCGGCAAGGAAACCGTGCAGAACATTTTGATGTTCCGCTTTTCCAACTCCATTTTTGAACGGCTGTGGAATCGGGAATCGGTGGATCACATCCAGATTACCGTCAGCGAGAAACACGCCGTGGGTGGGCGTGGCGGGTACTATGAGGAGGCCGGCGCGATGCGCGACATGGTGCAGAACCACATGCTTCAGGTACTCGCGCTCGTGGCGATGGAGCCGCCCGTGTCACTGGAAGCCGAATCCATCCGCGACGAGAAGGTCAAGCTGCTCAAATCCATCCGTCCGCTGTCGGCAGACGACGTGGCCCGGCAAGTGGTGCGCGGCCAGTATTTCGCCGGCGTCGTGGACGGCCAGTCGCAACCGGGCTATCGCCAGGAGCCCAAGGTGAATCCCAATTCCAATGTGGAAACCTATGTGGCGCTGAAACTGTTCATTGATAACTGGCGCTGGTCGGGCGTACCCTTTTATTTGCGCACCGGCAAGACCCTGCCGCTTGGGGCCAGCGAGGTGCGCATTCAGTTTCGCCCCACACCCAACGTGCTGTTCGCCGCCGCGTGCGGGGCCAAGCTGGATCCGAACGCGCTCACCCTCCGCCTGCAACCAGACGAAGGCATTTCGATGCGGTTCAACGGCAAAATCCCCGGCACCCAAGTTGGAGTGCGTCCGGTGCGCATGCACTTCAGTTATGATTCCGAGTTCGGCGCCTACACGCCCGAAGCCTACGAACGGTTGCTCCTGGAAGCCATGGCTGGCGACGCGACGCTGTTCATCCGGCGGGACGAAGTGGAAACGGCCTGGACGATTGTGGACTCGATCCGTAAGGGCTGGGAAGGCAAGCCGCTGACGAACCGCGAATTTTACGCCGCCGGCACCTGGGGGCCGGTGGCCGCGGAAGATTTGCTTGCCCACAGCGGCCACGTCTGGCGCGATCCGCAGCCGATTAAGTAGTTTGCGGACCATCGCAATGCTTCTGCATCGCTTAATTCGATTGGTTTGCTTGGCTGGAGCAGCCACTGCGCCCGTGCTTGCCGCAAATATTTGTCGTTTCATCTCTCGCTTGGCGGTTAAGCACGTCATCCCACATTCGCACAACGAACCTCTCCCTGAGCTGACCCAGAGATGGATTTCGGGGGTGGCAGATGGTAGCTTCCCCATCATTGTGATAGCTCTTTTGCTTTCCGCCTTGGTCGCAGTTTTAGGGCTCTACATTATTTTTTCCAAACGGCTATCTCCAGAGGCAACGGGGAGTGCATTTGCTATTGTTTGCTGTGTTGGTTACGCGATACCGTTTGTCCTGATAGGCAACACCATGAGCGCTCTTGTAATTCCGTTTGTGCCTGCGGTTACACAGTGAAACGCATGGAAGAATCTCTGTTCGTTCGGAAATCATTGATGCCTATCACCAGACTGTCAGCCAGGTCGTTCAACAAAAAACTCATGTCCTGTTCGTATGGCCGAACATAAAGCAATCATCCGTTGGCAATGTAATGGCCCTGATTTTCTCAGAGGCCATTATTCGCGCGAACACACTTGGAGATTTGACGGAGGTTTCGAAATGCCGGCCTCGCCCTCCCCCTCGATTGTGCCCGTGCCTTATTCGAACCCAGCACATGTTGACCCGGAGGAGGCGTTCGTTGCATCCATTTCAAGTTGTCACATGCTCACCTACCTCTATCTGGCCGGGCGCCAGGGCTTCCAAGTGGACAGTTACGAAGACGAAGCCATCGGCGTGATGACCAAGAACGAGAACGGCGTGCCTTGGGTAAGTTCCGTGACGCTCCATCCCAAGATTGTTTACAGCGGCGAGAAACGCCCGACGCCGGCCGACGAAGAACGATTGCATCACCTCGCCCACGAGCAATGCTTCATCGCAAATTCGATCAAATCAGAAGTGACCGTCCAGGGAATCACGATTGCGTGAGCTCGCAGTATGGGAGGGGGTGGAAAAATCTGGTTTGGGAAAGCCCGGAAAAAATGGTCGGGGCGGTGAGATTCGAACTCACGACCTCTTGTACCCGAAACAAGCGCGCTACCAGGCTACGCTACGCCCCGACCCAGATTGACACCGTATCCGGTCGCGTTAGGGAGAATCAACGGTGTTTTTGAGTCGAGGAAACCCATCGAACCAAAAATGGCTCCAGAGGAAGGGCTCGAACCTTCAACATCGCGGTTAACAGCCGCGCGCTCGACCATTGAGCTACTCTGGAACTCAGAAACCGCCCGCCAACGAACGCAAACGGACGCGCACTCTACAAACCGCAGGCCCAACCGTCAAACGCTTTTAGCCTGTGTTTGGTTTGGGTTTGCCCCTCGCTTCTGGCAGACCGGACAATAGAACGTGCTTCGGGCCGCCTGGACAATGCGTCGGATCGGCGTTTGACAGCGCAAACAGGGCAATCCCTTCCGGTCGTAAACCCGCAATCGCTCCGTGTAATAATCGGCTGCCCCTGCCGCCCGCCCAAAATAAAATAACCCATCGCCGCTCCGCTTTTCGCCATGGTGCAACGGAATGGTGCTGCCAAAGCGAATCGCCTCGGTCAGTACTTCGCGGATCGTGCGCCGGAGGGCTTGCACTTGGGTCCGGCCAAGTTTGCGCGCCGCGAGTTGGGGCGCGATGCGGGCGCGGAACAGCGCTTCGCTCGCGTAAATGTTGCCCACGCCCGCGACCAGGGCTTGATCCAGCAGCTTAACTTTGATGGCCTGCCGGAATCGAGTGAGGGCGGCGCCGAACGCGGCTGAGGTAAAATCCTCGCTCAATGGCTCCGGCCCCATGCGCGCCAAAGCCCGGCTATCGAGCGTAAGCCGCCCAAAATAGCGCGGGTCTTCGTAAACAAAACGTTCACGGCCCAAATTGAGAACCACCGCCGCGTGTTTGGGCAAAGGCGCGTTTCGCGGGGTTAGATACATCCGGCCCGTCATGCCGAGGTGTCCGACGAGGATCAGCGGGACGCGCTTTCCCGGCGGGCGCAATTCAAAGACGAGATACTTTCCGCGCCGCGACAGCCCGGTGAACGTTGCGCCGCGGAGTGAACGTTGAAGTTGATCAGGTGAAGTCGGCGCCAGCACTCGCGCGCGGCGCACCGTGACACCACGAATCGTCCGACCGCAAACCAACGGACGCAAGTGGCGCACGAGGACTTCGACTTCGGGCAGTTCCGGCATCGGTCAACCGGTTACCACCGTGCCGACTTCGGCCCCCAGCACCACGCGTCGAAGATTGTGCGGTTTGAACAGGTCGAACACGATGATCGGCATCTTGTTGTCCATGCACAACGAGAACGCCGTTGAATCCATCACCTTGAGTTGCTTCTGCAATGCGGTGAGGTAGGAGATTTTCGCGAAACGTTTGGCTTTGGGATTTTTCTTCGGGTCACTGTCGTAAATCCCGTCCACCTTGGTCGCCTTCAAAATCACTTCCGCGCCGATCTCCGTGGCGCGCAACGCCGCCGCCGTGTCGGTCGAAAAAGAGGGATTGCCCGTGCCCCCGCCAAAAATCACGACGCGGCCCTTTTCCAGATGCCGCACCGCCCGGCGGCGGATGAACGTCTCGGCCACTTGCGCCATCGTGATGGCCGTTTGCACGCGCGTGGCCACGCCAAGTTTTTCCAAGGCGTCCTGTAACGCAAGCGAGTTGATAATCGTGGCCAGCATGCCCATATAATCACCCGTGGCGCGCTCGATCCCCTTCTCGCTGCCGGCCAGGCCGCGGAAAATATTCCCGCCACCGATTACCACCACCACCTGTACACCCAGATCGCGCACTTCCCGAACTTGCTCGGCCATGCTGTGAACGGCGGCGGGGTTGATGCCAATGCCACCTTCGCCACCCAAGGCTTCTCCACTAAGCTTAAGCAGAATTCGGCGGTACTTCGGGCGGGTGGTCTTTTTCATTTCTGGAGGTGGATGGATGTCATCGGCGCCCGCCGTTTTAGCACTCCAGGTCGCAAGCGTCAAATCAAAGGACATTGCGATTGTTCGCGCCCGGATTTATTCTGTCGCCATGCGGAGACTTGAACCACCCGACGTGCATCACTTCCAGGCCGCCCAAGGCTGGCTCGGACTTGGAGTACGCGCCGAAGCATGGGCGGAATTAGACGCAATTTCGCCAACGAACCAACGGCATCCCGCCGTGCTGGACTTACGCTGGACGATGCACGTCGAGGCACGGGAATGGGACGCGGCACTTAAGGTCGCGGGTGAAATGCTCGCACAAGCACCCGGCCGGGCGGATAGCTGGTTGCATCATGCCTATGCCTTGCGCCGCTCTGCGCACGGCGGGTTGGCCCAGGCGCACGCGGCCCTCGAACCGGCCGTGAAGAAATTTCCCAAAGAACCCGTGATTCCCTACAATCTTTCGTGCTACGCGTGTCAGTTGCAGCAGTTGGATGAGGCGCGAGCGTGGTTTCAAAAGGCGTTGCAAGCCGGCAAGAAGTCCGAACTCAAACGCATGGCGCTCGCCGATTCCGACCTCGAAGAGTTGTGGGCGGAAATCCGGCAACTTTGATTTTGGCCGCGCCATCAGACAGCCGTCGTGGCGGTAATTCTTTTTGTCGCCAACCGCCCTATTTCTTTCCAAGCTTTCCAAGCGATGACGATCACGCTTTTCATTCCGTGCTTTGTGGACCTGATGTATCCACAGGTCGGCATCAGCATGGTGCGTATTTTCGAAAAGCTCGGGCACAAGGTGGTTTGCCCGGAAGCCCCGGCGTGCTGCGGTCAACCAGCGTTCAACACCGGTTATTGGGACGAGAGCCGCGCCGTTGCCGTCAAAGTCATTGAGTCGGTCAAAGACGCCGAGGCAGTCGTGATCGCCAGCGGTTCGTGCGGCGCGATGATGAGTGTCTTTTACCCGCAACTCTTCGACGGCACACCGCACGAGGCCGCCGCCAAGTCCGTCGCGGCCAAGTGTTACGAATTTTCCAGTTTTCTCGTGAACAAGCTCGGCGTCACCGATCTCGGCGCGAAGTTCCCGCACAAGGTCACGTTTCACGACGGCTGCCATGGTTTGCGCGAGTTGAACAACAAACGTCCGCCGCGCGAATTGCTCGCCAAGGTGCGCGGGCTCGAACTCGTGGAAATGGGCGCGGCGGAGACCTGCTGCGGCTTCGGCGGCACGTTCTCGGCAAAGTTTCCGGCCATCTCCACCGCCATGGGCGAAGTAAAATGCACGAGTGCCCTCGAAACCAGGACGGATTACATCGTCTCCTGCGATTCGAGCTGTCTGATGCAGATTCAAGGCTTCGCGGACAAGCAGAAGCAGGGGATCAAGACGATTCACTTGGCGGAGGTATTGGTAAACCGCGAATGAACACGAATGAACACGAATGGGATTCCGTCGGAGCGCGACTGTGTGCGAAGCACCAGTCGCAGCTAGTCCGAGTTCAACCATCGTGGAGATCGCATGCGAGGTTTTTGTCATTCCAACGTGCCTCAAGAATTCGTGTCCATTCGTGTCCATTCGTGGTTGGCCTTTCTTTCGCATGAGCGCGCCGGCCACCCATTTCAAAGAAGACGCCCGGCGGATTGCGCCGGATCTGCGTCATCGCGGCATCATCCAGACGGCGATGGGCAAATACGAGGTTGTGCGCGACCTGCGGAAGCTGTGGTTTCAAGACTGGCAGGGCGCACGGAATCTCGCAGCGCGCACCAAGTTCGAGGCGGTCAATCATCTCGACCAACATCTCAAACAATTCAGCAAGCTGCTGGAGTCGCGCGGCACGAAAGTACATTGGGCCAGCAACGCGCAACAGGGTCGCGACATCATCCTCGGCATTCTGCGCGAGAAGAACGCCAAGGTCGTCGTGAAGTCCAAGGCGATGACTTCCGAGGAAATCCATCTCAACGACGCGATGGAACACGCGGGTTACGAAGTCGTCGAGTCCGACTTGGGCGAGTTCATCGTTCAGCTTCGACAGGAGCCGCC
>JANYBF010000273.1 GCA_025360895.1 Verrucomicrobiota bacterium | reverse complement strand
TCTCCATTGATGGCACGTCCGGCCTCGTCTATGCGGGCCAGATCAAAACCGCGCCGTCGGAAATTGTTTCCGGTTTGCTCAACAACGACAAAGCCGCGCAGAAGACCGAGAAATATAAAAACTACGTCCAGTTGATGAGCTGGTGCGCGAAAGCCACCAAGCTGCAAGTCCGCACGAACGCCGACACGCCGGAGCAAACCGCGCAGGCCATCGCGTTCGGCGCGGTGGGCATCGGTCTCACCCGCACGGAACACATGTTCTTCGAGGGCGACCGCATTGACGCGATGCGTGAAATGATTCTCGCCGACAACCTCGCCGCGCGCGAAGAAGCGTTGGCGAAATTGCTCCCGTATCAACGCGACGACTTCTTCGGCATCTTCAAGGCGTTGAAAGGTTATCCCGCGACCATCCGTTTCCTCGATCCGCCCCTCCACGAATTCCTTCCGAACACGAAAGAGGCGCAGATGGATCTCTCCCGGAAACTCAAAGTGCCGGTGGAAAAAATCATGCACCGCGTGCACGAACTGCACGAATTCAATCCGATGCTCGGTTTCCGTGGCTGCCGCCTCGGCATCAAGTATCCCGAAATCACCCGGATGCAGGCGCGCGCCGTTTTCGAAGCCGCCGCCAATGCGACCAAGCAAGGCATCAAGTGCAAACCCGAAATCATGATCCCGCTGGTCGGCTTCAAGAAGGAACTGGATTTGCAGGTCGCCATCGTTCACGAAACGGCGAAGCTGGTGCAGGCCGAAAAGAAGGTGAAGTTTACCTACAGTGTCGGCACGATGATCGAAGTCCCGCGTGGCGCATTGACCGCCGACGAAATCGCGCAGACGGCCGAGTTCTTCAGCTTCGGCACGAACGACCTCACGCAAACCACGATGGGCATGAGTCGCGACGATTCCGGCTCGTTCCTCGGTGCGTATCAGGAAGCCGAGATCATGAAAAAGAATCCGTTTGCCTCGATTGACCAGACCGGTGTCGGCCAACTCATGGAGATTGCGATTGCCAAGGGCAACAAGACCCGCCCTGGCATCAAGCTCGGCATCTGCGGCGAACACGGCGGCGACCCCGACTCCGTGAAATTCTGCCACAAACTCGGCCTGACCTACGTGAGCTGCTCACCCTTCCGCGTGCCGGTCGCGCGTCTGGCCGCTGCCCAAGCCGCCATCGAAGAAAAGCGCAAGGTGAAGACGTCGAAGAAATAAAATCTCAGCCCCGGGGTCGCCCCGGTGGAAACCAGATACTCACTAGCCGCCTCGATAATTCGGGGCGGCTTTTTTTTATTCCGAATTTTGTCTTCGCCTTGGGAAAATTGAGTTTCCACGCTTGTGCCATCACTGGGCGTCTTCATCATTCCGGTGGCCACAAACAGGACAGCGTGTCTCGGTTTACAACTGGCTACAAGTAGGACGCTGCATCCTGGCGATGATGGACTCACAGCGGACGAACTGAAGTTGGCGTCCCGAGGACTGGGCTAACCAACTGGATCTGTGTATTTCCCGGACTTTATGTTTAGGTTTCGTTGCCAAATTGACCTCACCCTCGGCATCCGCACATTCACGAGAACTGGTCGCCGAGGACTTGCGGGTCACTTTTGCGCTCCTCGGCAACGAAGTTGCTTTTCAAGTCAGGCTGCGGAGAAAAGACAAGGTCATTTCTTATATCCGGGCGCATCACATGATCACGAGTCAACTAAGCCGGGGGTTCGGGCTACTGCAACGGCGTCATCGGGCAGGAATGACGCTGGTGGAGGTGGTCATATCTATGGCGATTACGGGGATGGCGGTGGGGGGGATTGTGAATGGTTACCACTACTGCACGAATTCCGCGCAGAAAGCGGCGCTCTCACTAGCGGCCAACGCCTTGGCTATGGAACGAATCGAGGAGACCCGTAGCGTCACATGGGCGCCGGATCGCTCGCCAGCGGTGGACCAATTGGTCGCCATTAATTTTACCAACAAGACCGTCACGCTGGATCTATCTGGATCCGGGGCCGTGGTTATCCCGGCCATAATTCAAACCGAGATATCCCAGGTATCAGTCAACCCGCCGCTAAAGCGGATTCGAGTTGCTTGCATCTGGCAGTACCAAGGGGTTGAGTGGATCACCAATATCATCGAAACCTGTCGTGCCCCCGTACAATGAGATTTCACGTCTCCCATCCACGATCAAGTTTTCGCCCACCGGCCACCCCGAACGAGGGGTTCACGCTGCCCGAACTCCTCATCTCGATCTCGGTGTTCTCGCTCTTGGTCATGGGCATCATTTTCGCCAATCTTTATGGTTTAAGCATGTTCCAAATCACCGAAACCACGCTCAACGCGACCGACGATGCTCGTAAGACGATCGGCAGAATGACGGATGAAATCCGCGTTAGCAACGGCGTCTATATTGGAAATGTCCAGAACGGCACCAATGCGACGCTATTGGATGGAGAGATACAGCAGGGCAGCAGCCTCCTGATTTCAAACAGCGCTGACTACATCATATACTTTGTCAATCCATCGGATCGGTCCTTTCGGCGAACCACGAGTGCGCCGAACTCCACCACCGTAATGGCTGAGTTCGTCACCAACGCGGTAGTCTTTAGTGCTCAGGACCATCTTGGGACGGTGCTGACCAACAATCAAAACAACCGCGTTATTCATCTCAATCTCGAGTTCTATCAGGCCAAACGCGCCAACCAGATCGCGCAATATTATAAACTGGAAACTTCCGTCACCCGCCGCGTCGAATAGTTATGAAGACATCCTTTCCAACCCATGCGCTTAAGGAAGCTGGCAGCGCCTTGGTCCTGACTATGATCATGACTGGGATCGCGCTGGCGATCCTCGCCAGTGCGATGTCCTGGTCGGCGCATACGACCCAACTGACCCATCGTTCGATTCAATACACCCGGTCGGTGGCGGCGGCGGAAGCGGGCACGGAGAAAGTGTTAAGCCGGATGGCAAAGGATTTTCTAGCCGGCGGCGATAAGAATGTCAGCGATAACCTGGCCAGCTACCGCCTGACGGTACCTACCTCGGCGGACTCCTCATTCTGGAGCGGATGGGAGTTTAACGACGCCAACGGAAATGTTGGCCAGACCTTCGTGCAACGTCTGTCCGCCAATAAATATGTCGTCCTCAATTCGACTTATGCCGGTCGGCATGGGTTCACCTCCATTTACACGGTGGTCGCTCACGCCCGCGAGTCAACCGCCCCGCAGAATGTCATTGGCGGAGTAATCCAGGAACTGGAATTGTCCCGCGTCCCTATTTTCGGAGAAGCCATGTACTCTTCCGGAAACATGGAAATCAGTTGCGGCCAGCCTTTCAAAATTACCGGCCGAGTGCATGCCAACGGCACGCTCTATGTCGAGCCGGGAAGTGATCTTACGTTCCAATCCACCGTTTCTGCGGTGGGTTCGATCTTGTTTGCCCGCGACCCGCTGGATACACGTTCGGCGCCGGGTGGCACGGTGGTTTACGAAGATCGAAAAGACACACACGTCACGGCCATGAGTCTTCCGATTGGGACGAACAACAGCCCGGAGGCCATTCGGGAAATCATTCAACCACCGCCGTCGGGCGAAGATCCCAATTCGACTCTGGGCCGATTGCGGTATTACAACCAGGCGGAGATGATTCTGACGGTCTCCGACACGGGCGTCACGGCCACGAGTGGAAATTTCAACGGCTTTACAACCCTGATTCCAAGCAACGAATTGGCAGCGGTGATTTCAACTGCCAATAGCTTTCGGGATGCGCGCGAGGGCAAAACCGTCCGGCCCATTGATATTGACGTGGGGGCCCTCACGGTGTGGAGTCAGGCCAACGCCAATCTGCGTGATGCGCTTGGTTCGAAAGATGTATCTTCGGTGTATGTTCTGGATCAGCGCACGCTGGCCGGCACCGAACTCGGTGCGGTGCGGGTGGTCAATGGCCAGCGGTTGCCATCGCGCGGACTTACCGTGGCTACGGCCCGCCCGCTCTACGTCTTGGGTCATTACAACCAGACGAACGCGTTGAATTTGGCAACGACCAACACCACGACTACCCAACCGGCCTCGCTGGTCGCCGATGCGGTAACGATCCTTTCTCAAAACTGGTCAGATACCAACAGCACCGCCGCCCTAAGTTCGCGGAAGGCACTGCCGACCACCGTCAACGCCGCCATCCTCACTGGGGTGGTGGAAACAACCCCGGGAAAATATAGCGGGGGGATGGAAAACTTCCCGCGCTTCCTGGAAGAATGGAAGCTGGCCAACGCCTTTACCTATAATGGCTCGATGGTAAAAATGTTTCCGAGTCTCTATGCCACCAATTATTGGAACAACAATACGAACATTTATGATCCGCCTAAACGTGACTGGGCCTACGATCGCAACTTTGACGATGCCGACAAGCTTCCGCCGCTGACCCCGAGTATGATGGTAGTGTCTCGGAGCAAGTGGGCCACCGTTGCGCCGGACAGTAACGTAGCGGCGGTGACTCCTTAACCACTGGAAACGTAGCTGGTTCAAATCTGGCCCGCCGCTTGAGAAAGAAAATGGGACCGACCACAGAATTCGTCGGACCAGCAACTGGCAGAGTATCGCGAGCTGGTGCCCGACCGAAGCCCTTGGACCTGAAAAATCAGGCGGCCAAGCGTCCGGAAAGCTGTACCGATGCGGCGGCTCCCGGTGCCAAGTGGGGAGCTTGGGCCAAATCATGGCTCCTCCTCAGGCTGGTCCTCCTCACTGTCGGGTTTTGTCACACCCAACTGGGCGGAGCCTCCGATCCTTATGCGTCCGAGTTTGCGACGCCACCGCCGGAGATCGGCTCCTATTTGTGGGAAAAGAACCAGCGAGCCGCCCGCGAGCGACAGGAGCAGTTCAGAGTTCGCGTGGCCATTCCGGAAGCCGTTGGCGATGCCGCCCTGGCCGATTTCATTGCCCGCCGCGACGCGAGTCGAAACCGAATGATGACTCCGATGGACGCCACCGTCACGCCGGGAGTGCTCGTTCGGATTTTGCTTTTTGTCGCGGTAATTGTGTTCGCCGGAATCCTGGCGATCCGCCGTCTTGCGCCCGAGTTGCTCGCCAGCCTCAATCAAGTGTTTAACCCGTGGGCGCTGGTTCCCGTGGGTTCCACCAGATACACCCCGAGTATTCGTGCGGAAGACGAAGGGCTGGCCGAGTTTGTGGCCACGTTCCAAACGGGGCCGGCGGCCCCATCGTCCGCTGACACGGTCGCGACTCACGCCTTGGGGACGGCTAATGTCATCCTCGAGTTTCACGCGCGGGCGGCCAGACTCCTTGTTGTGCAACGTAAGCTGCTTGAAGACATCGTGCGTGGGACGGATCTGGCGGCCCGGCACCGAATGTTGACCGACTTGCGCCGCGAAATGTCCGCCCTGAAGGGTGAAGCCGGTCGGCCGGAAGTACTACTCGTCTGGCAAGTGGCGTCTGCTTTGGAGGGATTGCTCAAACAACTCACCGTGAAAGTCAGCAACGTAACCGGTTCCACCCTGCGGACCCTTGCGGGCGGTATAGAATTGCTGGCCGATTTGTGCCAGCCGGGATTGAAACCGGATTTGTTAACGGCGCAGCCACTCCGATTCCTGGCCGTGGACGATGATCTGATCAGCCGCAAGGCCCTATCCCTCGCCCTGAAAAAAGCGTTGACCCAGCCGGATCTCGCGGAGAATGGTGAAGCGGCGCTGGCGCTGGCTACGCGGCATGCTTACGACGTAATTTTTCTCGATGTGCAAATGCCGGGGATGGACGGTTTTGAACTTTGCACAAGAATTCACGCCACCGCTTCCAATGCGACCACTCCGGTGGTGTTTGTCACGGTCCAGAACGACTTCGACGCACATGCCCAGTCAACCCTCAGCGGTGGCAGCGATCTGATGGGCAAGCCGTTTCTCACTTTTGAAGTGACCGTCAAAGCCCTAACACTGGCTTTGCGCGGCCGGTTACAAGGGCGCGCTCCGGGCGCGCCGGTGGGGGTTGATTCCCATGCATCAATTATGCTGGGCATGACCCTGGCGCAAACAAGTTGCGAAGTCGTAGTGCGGGCGGCTTCATCGGAGTCCGCCACCGACTGTGCCCGGTCAAGCCAGTTGGTTGGTATCCCGCGTGGCCATGCCGAACCGGCGATTGAAATACCAGCGCCGGGCGATCAGGATCCGTCACTCGCCTGCGAGTTAACACCGGAAGCTTTTGCCAGTAAATTTTTGACTCGTGTCGCCGCACAACTCGCGCCGGTGCGAGATCTGTTCCCGACATTAAGCCAGACTTCGGATGAAGCGGCGCGGCAGGAAATGCTGGCGGATATTTACCTTCGCATCCACGCCCTGAACCCCAAGACGAATTTCGCGAGTATTCACCCCGCCATTCAATTGAGTGCCGCGCTCCAGGGATTACTCCGGAAACTCCTGGAGAATCCAAAAAATGCCACGCCCTCAACGTTGGGCACCGTTACGGCTGGGGTGGATTTGCTCCATGATTTGTGCCGGTCAGGACTCAGATCTGATCTGATCACGAATCCGCCCATTCGGATGTTGGTGGTGGATGATGATGCGCTATCCCGGCGGGCGGTCGTTTGCGCCTTGCAGATGGCGTTTGAAAAGCCGGCCGCTGCCGAGAATGGCGAGGCGGCGCTGGCTTTGGCGGCGGAAAGATCGTTCGACCTGATTTTTATGGACGTCCAGATGCCGGGCATGGATGGGTTCACCGCCTGCGCCAAGCTTCACGAAACTCTTCTCAACCGCACGACCCCGGTGGTGTTTGTTACCGGTCAGAGTGACTTCAACGCACGCGCTCAAATGAGCCGGAGTGGGGGCAGCGATCTGGTGGGTAAACCTTTCCTGAAATCAGAAATTACGGTCAAAGCGCTTACATTTGCGTTGCGTGGCCGGATCGAGAAGCGGGAGATGGTGCAGAACTGAGCCGCTCCGGGCCCCGGAAAATCACAGGGGGAATTGGTTCATCGCTATTGACCAAAGTCGTGGAGCATTAGATAACCGGGAATCCTCACCTCTCCGTTCGAAGTTTGGGCGTTGCCCCCGATCGGCAACCTGCCGGTGACCTCAGGGTGGGTGGACAATTCTTGTGCGAATCGGAAGGGTGGCATTTTCAAGGAAAACTCCGTTTGGCCGGAGAAAAGCCGTTCAACCACGAATAGCCACGAATAAAGACTGGGGTCTTCGGTCCCAACGGTGAGGCGTACGCGGCCACTGAACCGTGGCCAAGGATTCCGTTCGCCACCCTTTGCTTCGTTGGCGGCAGCTTCGTGTCCATTGGTGTTCATTCGTGGTTGCCTTTGGCATGGTTTCGGTTAAGGAAGCGTTGATTTAATCGGAGTTGGTAATTTTGCCTGAACTTCAGATTACCAGATGTTGCGCAGGAGGTTGCAGGAGCGATTTTGATTTCAGGGGAAAGTGATTTCGACGGTCGAAACCGAGTCGGATTTTCTGCATGTCGATTAAATCAGCGCTTCCCTAAGTGCAACTCAGCTGGCCAGAAAATATTTTCTTTTGTGACTTTTGCATCTCCTTTCGCCTAAACTCTCCGACAAACGTATGGCTGGATTTCTTGACGACATCGAACCGCTCAAACAAACCGCGCTCGCGGAACTAAAAGCGGCACCGGACCTTGCGGCCTTGGAACAAGCCAAGGGTGCGTGGATTGGCCCGAACGGCAAGTTTACCGCGTTGATGAAACAACTCGGTACTTTCAGCAAGGAGGAAAAGCCCGCCGCCGGTAAACTCATCAACGCCGCCAAGATCGAACTCGAGGCCGCGCTCGTCGCGCGCCGCGAAGAGCGCGAACTCGCCGCCGCACTGCCCAAGGAACCGACCGATTTCACGCTCCCCGGGCGCCGCCGCGCGCTGGGCAAATTGCATCCGCTCACGCAAGTCACCGAAGACATCGTTCGCGCCTTTCGGAAGATTGGCTTTGCCGTCGCCGACGGGCCCGAGATCGAGGACGAGTATCATTGTTTCGACGCCCTCAACACGCCAGCCGACCATCCCGCGCGTGATTCGCAGGACACATTTTATCTCAACACCTCGGACAAGCGTTTGATGCGCACACACACTTCATCCGTGCAAATCCGCGTGATGAAATCGCAGCCACCGCCCGTGCGCATCATCGTGCCGGGCCGCGTCTATCGCCGCGACAACGCCGACGCCACGCACAATCCAACCTTTCATCAGATCGAGGGCCTTTACGTGGACAAAGGCGTGACCGTGGGTGACCTCAAGGGAACGGTCGAATTTGTCTTCAAGGAACTCATGGGGAGTGACGTAAAGATCCGTTTCCGGCCGCACTACTTCAGCTACACCGAGCCGAGCTATGAAATTGATTTCACCAACGTGCTCGTCAAGAAGATGGGCAAGGACTGGCTGGAGATTGCCGGCTGCGGCATGGTGCATCCGCAAGTCTTCGAGAACGTCGGCTACGATCCCACCGTCTGGACCGGTTGGGCGTTCGGCTTCGGGATTGAACGCATCGCCATGCTCCGCTACAGCATCAACGACATCCGGCTCTTCTACGAAAACGACGTGCGGTTCTTAAGGAATTTTTAATACTAAACGACGCGGCGTGATCTTTGCTTGCGAAACGAAGATGCCATCCGGATTCTAGTCGGAATGCTTGACTCGCCTTCTATTCCCTCGTCAGCGGCTAATGCTTCGCCCCGGCGCGGCACATTTTCACTTGTGGTGGGAATCCTTTTTCTGGTCACCGCCGGATTGATTGCCATGGCGGCCATCACCGCCGATTCGTTTGTGAGTCGCTGGGTCCTGATGAACGCGCCCCCTCCGGTCAAAGGTGTAGCTCAACTTCTGAGCAAGAGCGGCGAAGGGCAATGGCCCATCGGCATTGGCTTGGGTATCATGATCTTTGGCTGGATATTTGGACGCGGAGACTGGCGCCGGGCCGGGCTCGCCATCATGGTGGCGACTGCCGTGGCCGGAGTGGCGGCGATCACTGTTCGCGCTGCGACCGGCCGCGCGCGACCGAGCAACAATGTTGAGCAGGGCTGGTTCGGGCCCTACCACGACGGGCAATGGTCGGCCTTTCGCCATGCCTACAGTTCGTTTCCGTCGGGTCACGCGGCTACGGCGGCGGGTTTTGCCGTTACTCTGGCCTTCGTGGCCCGGCGCTGGGGCTGGGTCTCCTTGTTTTGGATGGCGGGAGTGGGTTGGTCCCGGATCTGTCTGCAATCCCACAACTTTTCCGACGTGATCGCTGGACTGTTTTTCGGTCTGGCGACGGCGTTGCTGGTCTTGCGATCCTTCGGTTGGCCGAGGCTTGACGGGGCATCTGTCGGATAGCGGACCGGAAGATCAGCGGCAGTTTTCAGCTAGAACCGGTTTCCAAAAGCCATTTTGGCACACTTGCCTGTTTGATTTTCGAGCAATTCGATGCGGATTTCTCCTAAAAAAGATTTATGAAACCAGTTCTAGGCACCAGCCGAGACGCAATGCTAGCTTTTTGGGCCTGAGAGTTTCAAACTCTCTTGGCCTCGGGGCTATGCTTATGGGCGACATGGCAAAGTTTAAACATGTCATTCAAGTGCCGCCAAAAGACCAAGTATTTAGCGATTAGATCAAGAACGTGGCTGATTTCCATTTTATAATAAAGGTCGTGATGATTCTTGACGACATGGTAGGGCAGTCTGTGACGTTCTATAACAAGATGCAACGAACGAACGGGAAAAGGGCCGGTGATTTTGTGGCCAAATGATGATCCGGATTGGCAAATTTTTCTTTCGCTACCGGAACGGTCTGTTTCCGTTTCTGTATCTCCTCATCTTCCTCCACGGGCCAGCCGCTTTTCCTAATTATCGTCTCGCGTTCCTGATCGGGGTGTTGGTCGCCATGGCCGGCCAAGGCCTGCGCGCCGTGACGGTTGGTCTCGATTACGTCTTTCACGGCGGGCGCAATCGACAGGTTTATGCGGAAAGACTCGCACAAGGAGGTGTTTTTGCGCATTGTCGCAACCCGCTTTACGTCGGCAATTATCTGATTTTGGTCGGCGTCGGGATCGCCTCTAATTCGTTACTATTCCTGGCTATTGGGCTTCCGTTCTTTCTTTTTGCGTATTGGGCCATCATCGCGGCCGAAGAAGCCTATTTAAGCGGCATGTTCGGGGATGAGTTCTCGAAGTATTGCAGCCGGGTGAACCGGCTGCTCCCCAACTTTTCGGGTCTGAACAAGACCCTTAAG
>JANYBF010000254.1 GCA_025360895.1 Verrucomicrobiota bacterium | reverse complement strand
ATCGAGGCGGCGCGGCGCGAGGCGCTGGTGTATCGCGATGAGATTATTCCCCGCAGCGAAACCGCGATTGAAAGCGCCCGCGGGGCGTGGGAATCAGGCCGCGGCATGTTCCGCGATGTGCTCGAAGCGCGGCGCATGCTCATTGAAGCGCGCTTGCTGCAGGCCCGCGCGCTGGCGGAACAATACGAAATGCTGTCCGACCTCGTCCTCTGCTGCGGTCTCGGCGACCTGGAAGCGTTGAAAATGCTCGAAGACAAATTGAAGTCGGAGCCGGGAGAAACCAAACCATGAAAACAATCGTGAATCAACGCCGAGACGTGGAGGGTGCAAAGCGCCACGAGCGCCATGGACTGCGGTGGCAAAGCGAAGCGGCGACACCACTGGTCGGGCGACCACACTCACGGTCAAAGGGGCGTGGCGCTTCCCTTCCCGCCGCAGTCCAAAATGTTTGGCCGCGTCTGCTGGTCGTGGCGCTGGCCACCGCCTCCATTTGTTTCCTCATAGGTTGCGGAAAATCCGACTCCACCGTCGCCAAGTCCGAGCGCAAAGTTCTCTATTACCAGAGCGCGATGCATCCGTGGATCAAGTCGGACAAGCCGGGGCGCTGCACGATCTGCGGCATGGAACTTACGCCCGTTTATGAAGGGGAGGCCGGGTTGGACGTTGGCGGCGATGTGATTTCACTCTCAGCCTCATCGATTCGTGTGCTGAACGTCCAAACGATGGAAGTCAAAACGCAGGCGCTCACCAAGACGTTGACGGTTGCGGGGACGATTGATGACGACGACGCAAAGCATCGTGTGCTGGCGGCGTACATCGCCGGTCGAATCGAGAAATTGCACGTCAGCTATGTGGGCGCGGAAGTGAAGGCCGGTGAACCGCTCGCAGAGTTTTACAGTCCGATGCTGCTCCAGACCGAACGCGAGTATCGGGCGGTTGCCAGTTCGACAAACTCAGACCTGCGCTCTGCTGTCGCCTCACGCCTGCGGCAGGTGGGTTTGACGCCGGAGCAAATCGAAGCGTTGCCGGCCAAACCGGCGGATGCGATCACTTCGCAAATCCTCGCGCCATTCAGCGGCACGGTCGTGGAAAAAAAAGTTTATGCCGGACAATATGTTCAAGAAGGCGAGAACCTGTTTGAACTCGCGGACTTTTCAACCATGTGGTTTCAGTTCCGCACGTACGAACAAGATCTGCCGTGGCTGCGGATCGGGCAGAAGGTGGACGTCACCACTCCGTCGCTGCCCGGCCAGGTCGTGTCCGGCGTGATCAAGTTCATTGACCCAAATCTCGACGAAGCCACGCGCTCAACCAAGGTTCGCGTTGAGTTGGAAAACCCGCTGGTGGATGGACGGCGCTTGTTTTCGCATCGCCTCTATGCGGATGGCGTCGTGCAGCTGGCCGCACCCGAGACCCTCGCCGTTCCGCGCAGCGCGATCATCCAGGCCGGGCCGCAAGCCGTTGCCTTCGTGGATCAGGGCGCCGGTGGCTACGCGCGCCGCGCGCTACGGCTCGGTCGGCATGGTGATTCGTTGGTCGAAGTGATTTCCGGGCTCAGTTCCGGCGACAAAGTTGTCGTGAATGGCAATCTCCTGATGGATGGACAGGCGGAAATGAATCGTTCGTTCGCCGCGCACGAGCTGCATTCGGATTCAACCAATGTTTCGCCGGCGTTCCCGGCCTTGACCATCGAACAACGCAAAGCGTTGAATGATTACATCACGCTCGCGGATGCCGTCGCGGGCGCTTTGGCCGCGGATGACTTAAAGACGTTCAACACGCTGGCCGCCAAGACGCACATTGTCACGCCTTCCTTGCTCACCGTTTTTGACGGAACGAACGCGTGGCAGTCACTGCTTGAGCCGATTGAAATGGCCGGACATCTCAACAGCGTTACGAAGCTGACCGACGCCCGCCTCGGCTTCCACTCATTCAGTGAGGCGACGGTGGCCCTGGCCCGGGCCCTGCGCCGCGCCGACCCGGAGTTCGCCCGCGTGAAGGTGTTTCGTTGCCCGATGACGAAGGACGCTTTTCCCGGCGCGCCCAACCGGGGGGAGTGGATGCAACTGCAGCCGCAAATCCATAATCCGTGGTTCGGCGCGGAGATGCTCGACTGCGGCTCGGAGGTGAAGCCGTGAAGTCGAAAAGCTCTTCGGACAACCTTCTATTGCATATGCAACAAAAGGTTGTCGCGGCAACCAGGACGCGCTTGGAGGGCTGTTCATGATTACACGTATCATCGAATGGAGTCTGAAGAACCGCTTCCTCGTGTTTTGCGGCGCGTTGATGCTCATCGCCCTCGGCGTGCGCGCGGTCTTCAAGACGCCGGTGGACGCGATCCCCGATCTCACGGAAAATCAGGTGCTCGTTTATGCCGATTGGATGGGACGCAGTCCGCAGGAAGTCGAAGATCAGGTGACGTTTCCACTTTCGACAGGGCTGCAAGGGCTCGCCGGGGTGAAGGACGTGCGCGCGACTTCCATGTTCGGCTTCTCGCTCATCACGATTATTTTTGAGGAGGACGTGGATACTTACTTCGCCCGGACCCGGGTGCTGGAACGGTTAAATTATCTCCAGGCGAACATGCCCGAGGGGGTAAAACCGCAGCTCGGCCCGGACGCGAGCGGTCTCGGCTGGGTCTATCAATACTACTTGCAGGTTGATCCGGCGAAAGCGCCCGGCGGCGGTTACGACCTGGGCCGATTGCGCGCGACGCAGGATTGGTTTGTGCGCTATCAACTCTCCAGTGTGCAAGGCGTGGCGGAGGTGGCAAGCATCGGCGGCTTCGTGAAGCAGTATCAGATTGAACTATCCTCCACGCGGATGCGGGCGGCCAATGTGGCATTGGGCGAAGTGATGGCCGCCGT
>JANYBF010000247.1 GCA_025360895.1 Verrucomicrobiota bacterium | reverse complement strand
TGTTCGGCACCCTTATGGCCGGCGCGGTGCTCGCGATCGTGGACGAACATCTCTCGGCCATCGCCATCGGCTTCGCCAGCATGGCCATCGGCATCACGGTGGACTACGGCATCTACGTCGTTTACCACATTGATAACGCCGCGCGCGACCGCGAGACAGCCGGCAAAATCGTTGGCCGCCTGGTGTTGCCGACGTTTATCGGCGCGATGACCATCATCGCTGCGTTTCTCGTGCTGGCCACGTCGCCGATGCGCGGCTACCAGCAACTCGGCATTTTTGGCGCGGTCGGTGTGCTGATGTCGGCGGCGTTCGCGCTGGTGGTTTTGCCACTGCTGATCCCGCTGCCCAAGACAAATGATGAGCTGCCACCACTGCGTTTCACGGGCTGGATGGAAAGTTTTCACGAATGGCAAAAAAGAAAACGGCCAATGCTTCTGCTCGGCGTGGCTGCGTTGACAATTGCCGCAATTATTGGGGTAAAGCGACTGCACTTTGAAGGCGACATTGCAAAACTTAATGGCATCACGGAATCCACGCGCGCGGATGATAAATTGATCAGCCAGACTTGGGGTGATGCCCTGAGCCTGACGCTCGTCGTCGCGCGCGGCAAAACCGTGGACGATGCGCTCGCGCAGAACGACCAGGCCGCCGTGTTGCTCGCGCAGCAGACCAATGTGACGGGAGTTAATTCACTCGCCTCCGTTTGTCCTTCCCTTGCCACGCAGGAAGAAAACATCAGGCGCTGGCAGAAATTTTGGACGATGGAACGGCAGGCGGCTTTGCACGAAACCTTGCAGCAGACCGGTGGCGAACTGGGTTTCCGTCCCGACGCCTTCGCGCCGTTCTGGAAAACCATCGAGGAAAAACCGGCGATGCTCACACTCGATATGTTTCGCGGCACCGCGCTGGAACAAGCATTGAACGAACGCGTCGCTGTCGGCACGAACGATACCGCCATCAGCACGCTCATCAAGCTGGCGGATCGTTCGCAGGCTGGAAAATTGCGTGACGCCCTGCCGGGATTCATACTAATTGACCAGAAAAATTTCGCTGATCACATCGCCGCGCTCGCCAAAAACGGCATGGGCTATTTCGCGTTCTGGACGGTCGTGGCCGTCGGCGCAATTGTTTATACCGCGCTCGCTTCAATTGAACTGCTCATGGCCACGCTGCTGCCCATCGGTTTTGGACTATTATGGACCTTGGGTTTGATGGGATTATTTGGCCTGCCGATCAATGTGATGAACTGCGTGTTCGTCATCTTCGTCATCGGCATGGGCGAGGATTACAGCGTGTTCCTCGCGACAAGTAAATTGGATGAATGGCGGGGACATCCACCGCGCATCCACGCTACCAGCGCGTCGGTCATGATTTCGGCGGCGACGACGATTTTCGGTTTCGCTGTGCTCGTGTTTGCGCGTCACCCGGTTTTGTTTTCGATGGGCACGACCGTTTTGCTCGGGATGGTCAGCACGTTTGTCGCCACGCTCGTCATCACACCCGCGTGCATGGATCTGTTGCTGTTCAAGCAGCCACCCTTGGGGGCGCCGCGTTGGTGGCATCCGCTGGGGGCGCTCTGGGTTTTAATTCACCTCGGCGGCGGTCAGTTTTTTCTCTACTACATTTGGCGACCAATCTTAAAAACAATCTCCCCAGGCACCGCCGATGCCCGACTGCGGGCTGCGGTACGGTCACTGGGTCGCAGCGTTGTGAACGCCATGCCGTTCGGCAAACTGGAATTTGATCTCACGCCGCAACTTTTCGCACCCCCCTGCATCGTCATCAGCAACCATCAATCTGCCGTGGACGTGATGCTCGCGGTAGGTTTCCCCGCCGACGTGCGTCAGACGGCGAAGAAGCGCGTGTTCGATGCGCCCATGCTGGGCATCGGCTGCAAACTGTGCGGTCACGTGATGGTGGAGCCAAAGGATCCGCAAAAGACATTGCAACGCTGCCGCGACCGGCTGGCGGAAGGCGCCTGCGTGCATTTTTATCCCGAGGGCACGCGCTCGCAGTACGGATTTATTGAGCGCTTCCATCGCGGGGCGTTTGAACTCGCGGTGGAATTGCGGCAGGAGATTTTGCCCATTGTGATCTGCGATTCAAACACCGCGATGCCGCGCGATGCGTATTGGTTTGAACCCTTTCATTGCACCGTTCGCGCGCTCCCGCGCGTTACGCCACAAAACTTTGATTACGCGCAGGGGGTGGTGCCCTTGATGAAGCATTGCGAAGCCCTCGTGCGCGCGGGGCTGCAAAAGCAACTCGATGCGATCAACACGCCGCGCGTTGTGCGTCGCAAAGTCGCCCGGTTGTATCGCTACCAGGGCGCGTTCGTCGAGCGGTTCGTGTATTGGAAGCTCCGGTGCGATCCAGAGTTCCTCGCGTTGGATGCGGTCGTGCCGCGCCAGGGATTCATCCTCGATCTGGGCTGCGGTTACGGCCTCGCGACGCACTGGCTGGCGTGTTTCACCGACGGACGGATGTTCCTCGGCATTGATTACGACGAGGACAAGATCCGCGTGGCGGAGCGCACCGCGCCGGAACACCCGCGCATCCAGTTTGAGTCCGGCGACATTCTCGAACGCGAATATCCGGCTTGTGACGTGGTCCTGCTGCTGGACGTGTTGCACTACTGGACGCCGGAGAAGCAGCAGTTGATTCTTAACAAAGCGCGGCAGGCGTTGCGTCCGGGTGGACGATTAGTGATGCGCGACGGGGCAAGGGCCGAGAATGAAGCTCATCGGCGCGTGCATCGTTGGGAGAAATTTACCACGCGCGTCGGCATGAACCGGACGAAAGAAGGGTTGCACTTCCAGACGCGGGCGGAGTTGGAGGCGATGTTGGAGCACGCGGGTTTTGCCGGTTGCGAAATTAAGAGAGGTGCGGGCAATGATTCCAACGTGATGTTGGTGGCCAAAAGTTGACGCCGAATTAACGAATGAGCTAACGTCTCGCCGGACGCCCGGTGCAATTGATTTATGGAAGTGGATTACAAGGCTCTCTTTGAGCGGCTAACGAAGCGTTACGGGAATGTAACGCCGCAGGCAATCGAGAGCATTCTCTGTCCGGTTCTTATTCCGATCAGGTCGCTCGACAAAACCATCACCAAGGTTTCCGGCCAAAGCCACTACCGCGCCGGATTCACGATCAACATAGATAAGGAGTGCGAAGACGTGGTCGCTCCCGGTCGAACGGGCAAATTCGTTCCACAATCCTACAAGGATGGCGGTGTTTGGCGGGAGATTGCCAAAGGCCGGATTCTATCTGTGGATCGGAAGGCAGGCATTGCCGAAGGAGAAATCTACACCGGCTCGGCTTCAAAAAAGGCAGAACTTGAGAAAGCACTGGCGGGGCTGTCACAAAATGATTTGCTGGAAGTTGACCAGTATGGGGCATCGGCAAAAGTCCTCAGCGGCTTGGTCGAGTATTCGCTTGTTCAAGTTTTGAAGGAGGCGGGATACAAAGTGCGCCGGATGCCGGAAGATATGGCCAAGCACATCGGCGGCTACACCTATTTTGATTTTGAAGTGGAAAGGAAGGGCGTGACCAAGAAACTTGAGGCGAAATCACTTTGGGGAACGAACACCAAGTTCGCGCGCTTGATTCACAGCAAGACCGATGGCTATCCAACAAGTAGTTGCAAGTTTGCCACGCAGGATTTCTTCGCCGTCAGCTTGTTCTTGCGCACGGGCAACATCCGGGACTTTGCGTTCGCGCGTTCCGTTCCCAAAGACGTCAAGAAGTATGGGCTGCCGCGAGCTGAAAAATATCCGGAGCATGTGAACCAGAATCCATTGTGCGCGGTTGGCGACGGGACGTGGTTTGGTTCGCTGGATGAGGTTTGGAAGCTGGCTTGAAATTCATCTGCCGCCACGCAGCCCCGGCAGTCTCAATGGATTCCTTGAAGTGCTTTCGGATATGATGGAGTTGTTCTTCGCATCTGGAAATCTCCGCAGCTTGCCGCTGAAGCTTCGGCAAATCTTCCCGTCGAGCGGGCAGCAGCACTCCTGAAAGACATGACTCATCAATCGCGGGATACGCGATGCCGACGTTGTTGCGCATAAGTTGGGCAATCACGAATTCGGATTTGAGCAGGTAAGCGAGCGTCAGCGAATCAATGTTGGTCGGTCGCAATACTGCCAACCCGGTCGTGCAAACCGAGCCATCTTGATGCGGCCCAACGATGCCGACCGTTCCGCGCTCCGGTCGCACGGTTGAAACCAAGACGTCTCCCGCCTTCACTAATTTTCGCGCCCGGCTAGGCGCAACCGAGGTTTCGATGCTGTTGGAATAGACCACGCACGTTTGAGAATCTATGTCCGAGATTTCGATGTAACTAAATTGCTTGTCTCCCCAGCGGCGCGGGTCGGCGCGCTCATCCACGAGTTCGGCAACATCCGAGATCAGTAAATCACCCTCGGCCTTGCGATTCAATCGCTGTTCGACTTCGGCTGAAAGCGAAGCGTGATGCTGTGCATCCCAACGTTCAAGAACATGGGCATCTTCAAGCCACCGTACCAGATTCGACTTGGGCGGCGGCGCGGTAATCTCATTGAGGATACGCGGAAGATCACCTTCGCCCTGAACAATCTTCGTGCGTTGGTTTGCCTTCGTTGAAACTGTAAATCCGATGTCTTGGCAGATGGCGAACGCGGTGCGATAGGATAAACCGTTGGCTTTCGACTTCTTGCGAAGATGAAGGATGGAAGTTTTCGTGTTTGTGCCCGCCACGCCAAAGGTCACGCTGGGCAACGAAATGATCGTACATAAATCGATGTCATTCGCAATTCCCCGGCGCAATTCCTCAAACACCGCCTTGTTCGTCAAAATGCTGTCGGGCACAATGGCAATGAGTTGGCCGCCGGGAGCAAGCCAGTCGAGGTAGCGCTCCATGAAAAGAATTTCGGAATCCAGCTTGCCCGGAAAGCGACGCGCCCATTGTGTGGCAACCTTGTATTTCACCAGATCATTTCCCTGGAAGGACGCACCGAACGGAGGATTCGTCAGAATCAATCTGACTTTGCCAACCAAGCTGTCCGTGATTTTGGCGTCTGCTCCATTTCGAGCGAGCGAGTTGGCGAGGTGAAGTCTGGCCATTGGAAAACCAAACATGGCAATGTTGGTCAGCGCCAGCCGAACCATTCTCTCGCTCTTGTCTATCCCGACCACCACACGTCCAAGCAAAGCCTTAAGCCAAGCCTCGCGCAGCTTGGCGTCCTTTGTGCGTTCCTCCATTCGTCCTTGAAGCTGGTGAACTGTTTCGGCTAGGAACGAAGCCACACCACACGACGGGTCGAGAATCAAACCAAAGTCGGCACACCGTTTGGGGTCACAAAGCGTCGCCAGTTCCAAATCTGACAATCCGTGAATCGCTAGCCCAATCATGAACTTCACCACTTCAGGCGGTGTCAGGTATTGGCCAAGTTCTTTCTCCTCAATAAACGAGTCAGCCAGGAATTTTCCAAACACTTCGTTGAGAACGTCGAAGCCGGAAAAACTAAATGAAGAAGTTTGCCGCTGTAATGTTTCAAAGCACTCAATCAGTTCCGCCGCTAGATCGTTCTCCTGTGGCTTGAGCTTCAATTCAAAGTCCCGTGCATCCACAGAGTGCGCGAGCGATTCGGGCAAGCTGCGCCGCATCGTTTCGTCCACATGCTCTTTCAAAGCTGCGGCCAGACTGTGGCCGTTTCGCGCAACGGTCTGTCGGGAAATGCCGCCGTTGCCACGGCGCAGACCTTCGACGTGAGCAAAGAGTAACTTGGAAAGCTCATCCAAGGCTTGGCTTCTCGATGACAGCTGAGCGCGCTTGTGCAGAATCTCTCGAATGGACCGGAGCGTTGTGTCCACCGCCTCGGTGATCATCGGATGATGCGGCGTAACGCGATAGGCTGGCGGCGTCTCTCTTAACTTGGGTGGCTGACTCGCCAGTTCGGAATATATCTTTCGGAGCATTGCCTCATAAGCGGGGCGGGGTCTGGCTGCGCCAGTCACCCAGCGTTGAACCGAAGCCGGTGATGCTTTGAGTTGGACAGCCAGCAGTTGGGGGTCGCCTGCGTGGAAATCCAATACGGCTTTAAGCACTTTTTCGATGGAATCCATGCGCCGATTCTAGGTGCGGGATTTATTATGACAACACTTTTCTACACGCCGTGTGCAGAAATGAATTCTGTTGCTGCAAGGGCGTGGTTGATTGTGTTTGTATCCCGTTTGACAGTCACGCCCAACGTGAAGGCTTAGCCGCCGCGATGCTCCGGCGCACAAATTCAAGAAACTCCTCGCGCGGCATGGAGAGATGCGTTTCCGGCGCGATGGGTTCGCCGAAGTGGACTTCGACCTTGCGCAGGCCGCGGAACAGATGGAATGGTCCATTCTTCGTGGAGATCAATTGCATGTTCTCGATGAACACGGGCACGAGCGGCAGGCGCGCGGCCTGGGCGATGAAATAAATCCCTGGCTGACAGGGCGCGACATTGATGCCATCGCCGCGCGTGCCTTCGGGGAAAACGATGAGTTGAAATTCCCGTCCCGCGCGACCGTAATCTTGGAGTTCGTGAATGCGATTCGGATTGAGTTTGCCGCGCTCCAGCAAGAAGGCGGTGCGCCGGCTCAGGAATCTTCTGATCCACGAGGCGTGCCAGATATTTTTGTCGCCGAGCACGAGAATTGGATAATAACCGGACCGCCAGCAAATCGCGGCGAGCAGAAGGGTATCGAGCAGGCTGATGTGGTTGACGACGAAAAGATGCTGCTGCTTCAAGCGCAGTCGTTCCAGGCCGTGGGTGCGCCGGAGGAAGGGCAGAGCGAGAAACAGGTGCAAACCCAAGCCAAGAAGAGATTGAATGATCACTACACCCCGAGTGAGACGAGGTTGGCCGGATTTGGCTTTGATCGGGTTTGGCGCTTTGTCCATGGCGCTACTTCGTCTCCTGCGCCCGCTTCAACAGGCTTTCGAGTTCCTGCTTTTCCGATAGGAATGATGGGTGTGCGCCGAGCGCCGTCTGAAAAGCTGCGGCCGCTTCGTCACTTCGGTCAAGGGCCAGCAACGCGCGCCCGCGCAGAGTTGCGTTCTGGTAGAAGCCCGGATTCAATGTCTCGGCCTGCTCGGCCGACGCGAGCGCAACCCGTCCTTCTTTGTTCATCAGTGCGCGCTCGCCTTCGATGAGACACTTGCGCGCCTGTTTCGCTTTTTCATATTCACCCGAAGCCAGAATCTCATCCGCGACTAAACCGCGTTCGGGCAATTCACGGTCAAAATCGTTCACATCAAACGCAACGAACCGACCGAGTTGATTTGGCGGCGAAGCGGCCCAGAAGATGCCGTCGGTCAAATCCATTACGGTCGAGTGCGTGGCGATGAGCGCGTTCAACGTGGCGCGATGACCGTTGCCGGCAAACTTGCCACCGGGCAGATTGCGGTCCCGAAGAAATTCAGCCGCGAAGGTCGGGGTAATCTTTCCGGTGGCATTGGTCAAAAGTTCGGTCACCCGATCGAAGCGCGGAACGGACGTGGCTTCCTCCATATAGCGGAGGTTGCGTTTGTCATCCTTGAGATTGTCGGTTTGAAAGTGATTGGCGGAGACGATGGTGTTCCCGTCGGACTCGCGCACGTTGGTCATCTGTGGCGTTTTCTCGACGACGATGAATTTCCCATCGGTGCGACTACCGATGAGCCAGAGTGTGGAGACAAAGACTTTTGTCTCGCGGAGAATTTTTAACGCCTCGTCGAGATTGTGGGCCTTCTGCAAAACATCGCGCGCGACTATCGCCACGGGTGTGGCGGTTTCACCAGGCAGGCTGGACGGCGCGCCATTGATCGTGACCGAAACCCCGGCGCGGTTCATGCCGGACACCACCCCAGCCATGCTGGCCCAGGCGAGCGAAATAAACGGAATGCCATTATTCGGCTCGCACATGATGACGACGCGGTCGCGGCTGAAAACTTCGGCGGCTTCCCAGTCGAAGTTGCGGCCGGTGATCAGATGGCCGCCTTCCGTCGCCCTGCCCCAGGCTCCGAACGCGGTGCAACCGG
>JANYBF010000232.1 GCA_025360895.1 Verrucomicrobiota bacterium | reverse complement strand
GGCCGACCCGCCGCGCGATTTACGCCGACCTGCATCACGAGAGCAAAGCGGTGGCGGAGTTGATGGGCAAGTTGTCCAAGAAAGGCCTCGCGGTGGATCACTTTTCCGCGCAAGACAAGCCGCTCTACGAACTGACCGAAGGCGAGGGCGAGCGCGCAAGTGTGACGCTGCTGTTCTCGATCCCGGAAATATTGAGCGCGGTGAAGGCCGTCGGCAAAAAAGGTATCCAGATGTATCGCTTCAAAGGGCTGGGGGAAATGGACGCCAAGGAGCTTTTCGAGACCACGATGAATCCGGTTCGACGCAAGTTGCTCCGCATCGAACTCACCGACGCCGTCGAGGCGGAGGAAATGTTTGTTCGGCTCATGGGCGATGTGGTGGAGCCGCGCCGCCAATTCATCGAGGACAACGCGTTGAACGTCCGCAACCTCGACGTTTAATTCTATGCTAATTTTCCGCTATCCGCACCATGCCAGACGAAACTGAATCAACCCCGCCGTCAGCGCCGGCCCCGACCGGCGGGGCCTACACGGTGGGCGAGAAAATCGCGATCATCAACGTCGCGGACGAAATCAAAAACTCGTTCCTCGACTATTCGATGTCGGTGATCATCTCGCGCGCTTTGCCCGACGTCCGCGACGGCCTTAAACCTTCGCAACGCCGCATTCTCTACGCGATGCACGAACTGTCGCTGTTTCCGGGACGCAAGCATTACAAGTGCGCGAAGATTTGCGGCGACACGTCCGGCAATTACCATCCGCACGGCGAGGCGGTGATTTATCCGACCCTGGTCCACATGGCTCAGCCGTGGGCAATGCGCGAGCGGCTCGTGGACGGCAAGGGCAACTTTGGTTCGATTGAAAACGATCCGCCGGCGGCGATGCGGTATACCGAGGCGCGGCTCACACACCTGGGCGCGGCGTTGATGCAGGACATGGACAAGGACACGGTGGACTTTGTCCCGAACTACGACGAGCGCATGACCGAGCCTGCGGTTTTTCCGTCGGCCTTTCCCAATCTCATTGTTAATGGTGGCACCGGCATCGCCGTGGGCATGGCCACGAACCTCGCTCCGCATAACCTCGGCGAGGTCGTGGACGGCATTTGCGCGCAGATTGACAAGCCCGACATCACGATTCCGGAGTTGATGAAGTTCATCAAAGGTCCGGATTTTCCGACCGGCGGCATGATTTGCGGCGTGGAAGGCATCAAGAATTATTTCACGACCGGCAAGGGCAGCATCAAGTTGCGCGGACGGGTTGGTTCGGAGGAGATGAAGGGCAACCGTGAGCAGCTCGTCATCACGCAAATTCCGTTCAACGTCAACCGCGCGGCGCTCGAAGAACAGATCGCCAACCTGGTCAACGAAAAGGTGATCACCGAAATCTCCGCGATGCGCAACGAGTCCGACGAGCACACGCGGCTCGTGATGGAACTCAAGCGGGATGCCAATCCGAAGGTGGTCATCAACAATCTTTACCAGCACACGCAACTGGAAGTCAGCTTCAGCGTGAACGCGCTGGCCATTGACCACGGCAAACCCAAAACGCTCAATCTCAAGGAACTCATCCAATGTTACATTGAGCACCGCCGCGAAGTCATTTTACGGCGCACGCGCTTTGAATTGCGAAAGGCCGAGGAGCGCGCCGAGTTGCTCGAAGGTTATCTCATTGCGCTGGCGAATCTCGACGAGTTCATTCACATCATCCGTTCGAGCAAGAACCGCGAGGAAGCCCGGGTGAAACTGCTGGCCTTCGAGTGGTCGCGCGCGCAAGTCGAGAAGTGGGCAATTCTTATCCGGAGCGAGGACCGGCTCGTGGTCGGGCGCTACGCCCTGACCGAACGGCAGGTGGATGCGATTCTGGAATTGCGCCTGTATCAATTGACCGGCCTGGAAATTGATAAGGTGGAGAAGGAATACAAAGCGCTCTTGGAAGTCATCAAGGACCTGCTCGACATTCTGGCGAAAGAATCGCGCGTGATGGCGATCATCAAGGCTGAACTTCAGGTCATCAAAGAAAAGCACGCCACGCCGCGTAAATCTGAAATTGTGCCGGACGAAGGTGAGATCGCCATCGAGGACTTGATTGCCAACGAAGGGGTGATCATAACGCTCACCCATAACGGCCTTATCAAGCGGACGAACGTAAGCCAGTACCGCGCGCAGCGCCGCGGCGGCAAAGGCGTCATCGGTATGACCACCCGCGAGGCGGAGCCGTCGGAAGATTCCGATTTCATCGAACACCTGTTTACCGCCAGCACCCATGACTACCTGATGTTCTTCACCAACACTGGCCGCGTGTATGTCGAACGTGTCCATGAAATTCCGGACATGGGCCGCGCGTCCAAGGGCCGGAGCATTGCCAACCTGCTGGAACTCAAAGCCGGAGAAAAAGTCGCCGCCCTCATCCGCATTTTGTCGAAGACTGACGAGAACAAGAAAGACGTGACCTGGCAGCAGTCCGGCGAGCTTTTCTTTGCCACCCAACAGGGCACGGTGAAGAAAACCTCGCTCAACGAGTTCTCCAACGTCCGCAAGGGTGGCATCATTGCCATCGGCATTGACCCCGGCGACGCGCTCATTGAGGTCAAGTTTACGCGCGGCAGCATCGTGGAAAATGACGAGGTGAAAGACCCTGGCGACGACGTGGTCCTTATCACCAAGGATGGCATGAGTATTCGTTTCAGCGAAGCGGATGTGCGCTCCATGGGCCGCTCCGCCACGGGCGTGCGTGGCATCAATTTGGAAAAGGACGACGCGCTCGTGGCAGCGACGATCGTTGTGGCGGACGCCACGCTGTTGGTCGCGGGTGCGAACGGCATCGGCAAACGCACCGGATTTGATGAGTATCGCGTCCAATCCCGCGGCGGCAAGGGCATTATCACGATGAAGACCGGCGACAAAACCGGCAACGTGGTGGGCGCGCTCACTGTGCATGACGCGGACGAAATCATGCTTATCACCACCGGTGGTCAGATGGTGCGCATCCCGGTGCAGGGGATCCGCGAAGCCGGGCGCAATACGATGGGGGTAAAGTTGGTGAACCTCGATGCCAACGACAAACTCCAAGCGATCGCTCCGGTTATCGCGGAACAACAGGAAGAAGCGGCTGTCGAGTCAGAGCCGGCGAAGTAGCCGCGCCTCAGTCGTTAATGCCGAAATGGGGCGGGGGAGGTGATTCGCGCAGCAGGCCGTCGAGCACGGCGGACATTTGGCTTGCGCGGTATCCTGCGTCCATGACGGAAGTCGGGTAGGTGCCGGTGCTGGTTTGTGGAAAAGTCCCAAGATAATCCAAATCGGCCCGTCGGGAAATCTCGCGGAGGAATAGCTCTCCGATCTGCCGATGATGCGCAGGGGCTTCGCCCGTGACGAGATTCACCAACAGGCCTTCGCCGGCTGGCCGCTTTTCAATCCAGCTGTCGAACCAGGCTATCATGGTGGCGGAGAGCTGCTTTGTTCCGGCTGTACATAAGAAAATGAGGTTGGCCTCGGATGCCTTTTCCGCAGCAACGGCAGCCAGTGAAGTGTCCGCGAGAAAATCCGTTCGCCACCAGTGAAACTCGAATTCGACTTCGGCCCAGAAGTTCCGCATTAAATAATCGCACGCCGCCAAGCCCCGTTGCCGCGTCGCCAGATCTTCGTAGAGCACCAAGACCGTGCAGGCTTCTTTGCGAGGTGAGACTTCCGTCATTTCTTCGGTGACATTCATCGCGTTGGGGATCCGAAGGGAAGGGCGGTTCGCCGTGAGACTTGAGAGCGCCGCCGGGATCGGACGCCAGCAGCAACTTCGTCCGGGCGCGCGTAGATGCAAGTGAAAGTTTTACCTATTCGTTCGCCGCGTGGGCCAAGAATTTAAGGTGAAAGTCGTTCAACGTGCCACATGCCGTCCCTTTGCTTTGTGTAACAAAAGCGATCGTGCAGGCGGCTGGCCCGGCCCTGCCAGAATTCGAGGCGTGTGGGCGACAGCACGAAGCCGCCCCAATTCGGGGGCAGGGGTACCTGGAGGGGAAATCTCGCGGCGATTTCCCGCCATTTCGCGTCCAGTAATTCACGGCTTTCAACGACCGTGCTTTGGTTGGAGGCCCAGGCGCCAAGCTGACTCCCACGCGGACGGCTCTGGAAATAGGCCTCGGATTCCGCCACCGGCAGTTTTGTGACTACGCCGGCCACGCAGACTTGCCGTTCGAGTTCGGGCCAGTAGAAGGCTAGGGCGGCATTGGGATTGCCGGCGAGTTCCTGGCCTTTGCGGCTTTCGTAGTTGGTGAAGAAGATAAAGCCGCGCGAGTCAACGCCTTTGAGCAACACTGTGCGGGCGGAGGGTTGTCCGGCGACCGTAGTGGTGGCGAGGACCATGGCGTTTACGTCGGCGGAGGTACGGCCAATAATGGCGTGCCAAAGCTTGAAAAGCGCGATACCAATTTTGCGCCAACGGCTGCCGGAGTGAGCGGCGGTGGCGTGGCTGAACCAAGATTGGAATTGCGTGAGCGGGTCGGCGGCAAGGTCCTGCCGGTCCAATCCGCCGGCCCGGTATTCACGTCTGAGGTCTGCGATGGCCATGTGCCGGGCAGTTTACAGTGCTTCACGCAATGTTGCCACAAGGAAGGCTGCCGGCCTCAAGTATTGTTTGGCGGCGTGACAAAAATCTTTCTCCCCCTGCCCGCCGCCCGTAGTTTGCGGGGGTGAATCTAGCTCCGGGCACCTCAGTTTCCTTGACCATTGCCGATCTCGCCTTTGGCGGGGAGGGGGTTGCAAGGCTCGATGACTTCGTCGTGTTCGTCCCCTTCGTGCTGGTGGGCGAAGTGGTGGAGGCGGAAATCACCGATGTGAAAAAGAGTTTTGCCCGGGCGCGGCTGGTGTGCGTCACGCAACCGTCGTCGGAGCGCGTGACGCCGGCGTGTGCCCATTTTGGTGCGTGTGGCGGCTGCCAGTATCAACATGTTGCGTACCCGGCCCAACTGCGGATTAAACGCAAACAGGTGGCGGACTTATTTCAACGAATTGGCGGCTTGCCACCGGAGTTGGTCGCTCCGGTGGTCCCATGTCCGCAGCCCTACGGCTATCGCAATCGGATCATGATCCGCAGCCAGTGGAACAAGCCGGAGCAACGGCTGAACATTGGTTTCGTGCGGGCCGATTGCGGATTGGTGGAAGACGTGTTTGAGTGCCAGATCGCTGAACCCGCGCTCAACGAACAGATTCGGCATGTCCGGGCGAATCCGCCGCCCAAGGGTGGGATCAAAATCGTGCTACGCATACCGCCGGAGAATTGGGAAGTGCCTCCCGATTCCTTTTTTCAGAATAATTTCTTCCTTCTGCCAAAACTGGTGGAGGTGGTGCGCGCGGCGCTGCGTGACGGCGGGGCGCGACATTTGATTGACCTATATTGTGGCGTGGGCTTTTTCGGAATCGAACTGGCTGATGCCGTCGAGTCATTCGTGGGCGTGGAGTTTGATCAGCGGGCCATTGCCGCCGCCCGCCGCAATGCCGCCGCGCGCGGTCGGACCAACGGGGAGTTTATTGCCGCCACCGTGGAGGCCGCGCTGCCCGCTTTGCTGCAACGATTTTCACCGTCGTCGTCGGCCGTTGTCCTGGATCCGCCGCGCAAAGGGTGTCTCCCACAAACTTTGGCGCTGCTGCGCGAACAGCAACCGGGGCAGATCATCTACATTTCCTGCCATCCGGCCACGATGGCGCGTGACTTGAACATTCTCTGTCGCGATGGGGTCTTTAGTGTGGCCCGGGTGACGCCGTTGGACATGTTCCCCCAAACGCAACATGTGGAATGTGTGGCCGACGTGCGTGCGGGCGCACTGTAATGTTAGCTTGCCAACTGAAGACGCATCAATTCAACTGAACTGCCGCATGACAAAAGGTCGAGAGTCGGATAACAAAAGTCATTTTACGCTGGCTTGGCTGCCTTGGATCCTAGGGCTGGCAGCGCTGGTTTGGTATTCCTTCACGCTGAACCGCTCGCTGTCTTTTCTGCCGGATTGGCTGGGAATCCTAGGCGCGGCTCCAGCGGGAGTCCGTACGGCGGGATGGATCTGGCAACCAGAACTGATGGCGCCCGCCTACTATGCGGTCACCTTCCCTTTGCGTTGGCTGCCGGAGCGGTGGATCCCGCTGGCCACGAATTTTTTCTCGGCGCTGTGTGGCGCGCTGGCGCTCGTGCAACTGGCCCGCTCTGTCGCCCTGCTACCGCACGACCGTACTCGCGAACAGCGGGAACGCGCCAACACCAAGCAATCCCTTTTGCCCATTCCTCTGGCATGGCTGCCTCCGATGTTCGCGGTGCTGGTGTGCGGACTGGAACTGAGCTTCTGGGAACACGGTACCAACGGGACGGTCGAGATGTTTGATTTGCTTCTGTTCGCGTACGTTGTGCGCAGCATTCTCGAATATCGAATAGACTTGCGGGAAGACCGCCTGTACCGGGCGGCTTGCGTTTTTGGCGTGGGTATCACCAGCAATCATGCGATGATTGCTTGCTTTCCCCTGTTCCTCGGGGCGCTAGTCTGGACCCGCCAAAGAGGCTTCTTCAATGTCCGCTTTTTGAGCCGGATGGCCCTGTGTGGCTTGGCCGGACTGCTGCTGTATTTGCTGTTGCCCACGCTTGGCAGTTTGAACTCGCCCCAAGAGGTGACGTTCTGGCAGTTGCTCAAGGGCAATCTCCAGTTCCAGAAGTATTTGCTGTTTATCTTTCCCAAGCAAACGTTGCTGCTGCTGTCCCTGACTTCGCTGGTACCGCTCTTTCTCCTTTCGATCCGCTGGTCTTCCCATTCCGGCGACCCCAGCCGCGTGGGGTTAATCCTGACCACCATCATGTTTCACCTGGTTCATGTGGTGATCTTGCTGGCCTGCTTGTGGGTTTCGCTGGACCCTGAGTTTAGCCCGCGCAAGGTGGGTTTTGGCTTGGCCTTCCTGCCACTTTACTTTCTGGGTGCGCTGTGTGTGGGCTATTACAGTGGTTATCTTCTGCTCGTCTTTCGTGCCGTTGGCACGCGTCTCCGTCCGGTGCCGCCCCCGGCGGCCCTCCTGCAATATATCGCCACCGGGTTCGTGTGCGTCCTGTTTCTCATTGTGCCCGCGATCTTGGTCTATCGTAACCTCCCTCAAATTCGCCTGACGAACGGCCCGGCGATCAGGCAGTTCGCTGCCGATCTCGCGGTTGATCTCCCGGAAAAAAAAGGCGTCATTCTCAGTGACGACCCGCGCCGGCTGTGGCTGATGCAGGATCATTTGGCGCGTACCGGTCGGAGTGGTGATTTCATTCTGCTTTGTAGTCAATGGCTGCCTGTACCCAAGTACCACGATTACCTGAAGCGGCGATATCCAGAATGGGTATCACCGGCCAAACCAAAGCAAACCAGAAAAGTCGAAGACTTGGAGCTGGTCGGGTTGATGCAGCAACTCAGCAAGGACCACGAGTTGGTGTACCTGCACGGCACCTTCGGCTATTACCTTGAATTTTTTGCGGACGAACTTTTTGGCTTAGTTCATCACCTCACGCCCCTGTCCAACTCACAAATCATTTCGCCGCCGCCGTCGAAGGAAGTCATTGCCCGCAACGAACAATTCTGGACCCGAGTGAAGGCGGGAGTGCTCCAAACCCTTCTGCCCATCACTACCGCCCCGGAACCAGCTCGCCGGATGAGCTTTGCCGACAAATTTTTCAAGGCCATCCAGTTAAAACCCATCCGAAATCCCTATTTCCTTCTGTTGGGCTCTTACTATTCCCGGGCGGTCGTGGCTTGGGGGGTCGAATTGCAAAAAGCCGGTGAGTATGAAAAGGCGGCCGGCTACTTTGAACTCGCCCAGCAACTTAACCCGGACAACGTCGTCGCCGACGTTAATTTGATTTTCAACCAGAAGTATCGCGCGGGTCAGTCGGTTGCGGTCGAATCCAACCCAACCATCGAAGATCAATTTGGGAAATCCCGTTCTTGGGAAGGTGTCTTGTCACAGAATGGCCCGTATGATGAACCGAGCCTGACGTACGCGCAGGGCTTCGTGTTCGCGCGGGGTGGTTTGATACGTCAAGCCGCGCAGGCTTTCGCGCGCGTGCGGGCTATTGCGACCAATGACTTGGGCAGCCGCCTCTGGCTGGCGCAGTTGAATTTGAGCCAGAAGCTTCCCGACCGGACGCTGGAACTCGCCCGCGAAATTCGCGGAGTTCTCAAGGCCACCGGCGACGTCACCAACTACGCCGACCTGTTCACCTTGGAAGCCGCCGCCTATTTTGCCAAGAACGAACCCGCCACTGCCACGAAGTTGATTGAAGATTCTCTCGCTAAAAATCCGACGAATATTTCATTGTTGGCCGTTGCCTGTCGCACCTACTCTGAAAATGGTCAATACACCAATGCCCTCGCGCTAACGCAACGTATTCTCCGGCTCACGCCCAATGATCCCAACGCCTTGATCAATCAGGGCTGCTTTCAGGTGCAACTCGGCGCTTACCAGGATGCCGTTGCTTCCTTCAACCGGGTCTTGACCCTCGAGACCAACAATCCGACGGCGCTGTTTTACCGCGCCATCGCCGAGCTGCGCGGCGATCAACTGGATGCCGCGCTCAAAGATTACGAGTCGCTGCAACAACAGTATCCCAAAGCGCATCAGATGTATTACGGCCTCGGCGAAATCGCCTATCGGCGGAAGGACACCAACACCGCCATCCGCCATTACGAGGCCTACCTTACCAATTCGCCGACGAACAATCCTGAGAGCGCTTTCATCGTCGGGCGCCTGCAGGAGCTCAAAGGCGTCAAGCCCCAGTGAGCGTTCATGCGCGTCACGCACGTCATCACCCGGCTGATTGTCGGCGGCGCGCAGGAAAACACCATTGCCTCCGTCCTGGGCCTCCGCCGGATTCCAGGCTTGGCGGTTGACCTTCTCTCCGGTCCCACCAATGGCCCGGAAGGTTCCCTTGCCTCCGCTTTCACCCCAATTCCCGAGGCGCTGACGCTTATTCCCGAACTCGTCCGTCCGGTTCATCCGTGGAAAGATTTTCTCGCCCTGCGCCGGCTCACCAATTTGTTCCATGCGCGCCGGCCTGACATCGTTCACACCCACAGCGGCAAGGCGGGCGTCCTCGGTCGCCTCGCCGCCGCCCGCGCCGGCGTACCCATCATCGTCCATACCATTCACGGTCCGTCTTTCGGCGCGTTTCAAGGGCGCTTGGCCAACACGCTCTTCCGGGGGGCCGAACGGCGCGCGGCCCAGGGCACTCACCACTTCGTTTCCGTCGCCGACGCGATGACGCAGCAATACTTGGCCGCTGGCATCGGGCGACCCGAACAATTCACCCGCATCTTCAGTGGCTTTTCGCTCGATCCCTATTTGGCCGCGCAAAATGATCTTGCCCGCCGCGCCCGGCTTGGGCTCGCGCCCGACGACATCGTCATTGGTAAAATTGCCCGTCTGTTCCAGCTCAAAGGTCACGCTACGTTGTTCGCCATCGCGCCGACACTTGTTGCCGCGTGTCCGCAGATCAAATTCCTGCTCGTGGGCGACGGCCGTTGGCGGAAGCGCTTCGAGCAAATGGCCCGCACGACCGGGCTGCAAAAGCATTTCATTTTTAGCGGCCTCGTGTCGCCCGCCGAGATCCCGTCGCTGCTGGGCGTCATGGATATTCTCGTTCACCTCTCAGAGCGTGAAGGGTTGCCCCGTGCTCTGCCCCAGGCTCTGGCCGCCGGGCGCCCCGTAGTGGCCTTCGACTGTGACGGCGCCCGCGAAGTTTGTCGCGATGGCGAAACCGGCTTCCTGGTACGTCCCGGTCATTTGCACGGCCTGACCGAACGGTTATTGCTACTCGCGCGTGATGCGAAGCTGCGCGCCGAACTGGCCGCCTGCGGGCGCGAATTCGTGCGGGCCAACTTTGCCGTTGAACTGATGATCGCCAACCTCCAGCGTCTCTACGTGAAACTCGCCGCCGAACGCGGCCTCGGCGCAACGTGACTTTTCCTTTCAACCTCTACCTTGCCGCTTTCGCGAGCGCCTTCGTCACGGCGCTGCTCACGTTGCCGCTCTGGCGCCGTTGGTGTCTCCACGTCGGCTTGGTGGATGATCCGGGCCATCGCAAGATTCACGCGACGACCATTCCGCTCGCGGGTGGCCTCGCCGTGCTGACCGGCCTGTTGCTCCCGCTCCTCGCCGCGACGGCGGTACTCAAGTGGAACGGCGTTCAAATCACCCACGCGAGTTTGCTCGTTCATGGCCTGGATAAGCGTGCGCTACAACTTGCCGCCATCGCTTTTGGGGCGGTCGGCATGGTCGTCCTCGGGCTGCTTGACGATCAATACGAACTCAAACCGTTCACGAAATTCACCGGGCAACTGCTCATTGCCGGGCTGGTGGCGTATGCTGGCGTGCGCATTACCTTGTTCGTTCCCAACGTCGCCTTCAGCTACGCCGTTACGATCCTTTGGTTGCTCACGGTCATCAATGCGTTCAACTTCATGGACAACATGAACGGTCTCTGTGCCGGGTTGGGGGCCATCTGTGCGGGCCTGTTTGCTTTGCTCGCGGCGGGGGAGGGACAATACCTCGTCGCGCTCCTCGCGTTCCTGACTTGCGGTGCGCTGCTCGGTTTCCTGCCGCACAATTTCCCCCAGGCCCGTGCGTTTCTTGGTGATTCGGGCAGTCACCTCGTTGGCTACCTCCTCGCGGTGCTCGCCATCCTCCCGCACTTCTACCATCGCGGCCAACCGCATCCGCTGGCGGTGTTGACCCCGTTGCTCGTGCTCGCCGTGCCACTGGTAGATCTTGTGTGGGTGGTCGTGCTGCGCACGCGAAAGGGCAGACCGTTTTACGTGGGCGACACCAATCATCTCTCCCACCGCCTCGTCCGCGCCGGACTGAATCCCGCCGCCGCGGTAATGTTGATCTGGTTGGCCGCCGCCGGGCTGGGCGCGTTGGCGCTGGCTTACACCGCCCGGCAGTGACGGACCTGCCACCGCAGGGGAGGCGCGTTTGCTCCGCCCACCTCGGCCCGTGGCAGAAATCCTTTTGCCCGCGCTTCCTCCCGAGCCTAGTCTATGGCCGATGCCTGATGCGAATCGTACTGCTGTGACCTACCGCTATGAACGGTGGCGAGCGATTTCTTCCGGTATTCTCGAAACCGCCGGCGGCACCTTTCTGCTGCTCATCGCGGTGCGCTGGTATCACGCCGGCGCGATTGCCAAGGCGCTGGTGGCGGGCGGCGGCAGCTTCGGGCTGATGCTCGGGCCGTGGCTCGTGGCGCGGGTGGAAACCGCCGGTTGGCCCGTCGCCAAAGCGGCGGCGCGCGTGGCCGTGTTGGGCGCACTGGGATTCCTCATCATGGCGCTGGTGCCGACGCAACCGGTGTTCGTCGTCGGCGCGATTGTAACGATGGCGGCGAGCGCCGCCGCAGTGCCGTTGATGACGCAGATTTACCAGGAGAACTATCCTGAGCGACAACGTGGCAAACTGTTTTCACGCACGTTCATGATCCGCATCGCCACGGCGGCGGCGTTCAGCGAAATCGCCGGGCGCATCCTGTCCGCCAATCTGGAATTTTTCCGCGGGTTGTTGGTCGTGTTTGCCTTGGCATTTGCGTTCACCAGCTTTTGTCTGGGGCGTCTGCCGTCGCGTCCGCTGGCCGTTACGGGTGGCACGCATCCCTTCCGCGCGATGCGGTTTGTGCGGGACGACGCGCTGTTCCGTCGCACGCTGATCATGTGGATGCTGATGGGTTTCGCCAACCTGATGATTTTGCCATTACGCGTGGAGTATCTGGCCAACCCCCGGTACGGAGTCACATGGGGTGGCCAGATTCTGACCACCGCGCAAATCGCCCTGCTCGTCGGCGTGATTCCGAATCTGGCGCGGCTGGTGATGAGTCCGGTGTGGGGCTGGCTGTTTGACCGGATGAATTTCTTCGTGCTGCGCATCCTGCTGAACACTGGTTTCGCGCTGGGCATGCTGTCGTTCTTTGGCGGCAACCATCTGGCGTGGTTGATCGTGGGTGCGATCATCTATGGCATCTCCAACGGGGGCGGCGACGTGGCGTGGGGCTTGTGGGTGACGAAATTTGCGCCGCCGGAGCGGGTGGCGGATTACATGAGCGTCCACACGTTTTTCACCGGGCTGCGCGGTGTGCTCGCGCCGGTGGTGGCGTTTCAACTGGTCGGGCACTGGTCGGTGGCGGCGATCAGTTGGCTCGGCGCCGGGATGATTGTGGCGGCGACGCTGTTGCTAATTCCAGAAATTAAGTTCGGCAGGAACGCGAGGCCGGCGGCGGCGTTGATGGAGGAAGTGTCGGAGTAAGCAACAAATCAAACCACCGGCCGACGGCGTTTTGGAAAGTTGCGCCGCGCAGTTCAAATGAACCAGAGCCGATCTGGTTCACGGAACAAAGCGCCAGAGGGCTGGCGCAGTCCAAGACGCTTTGCGCGGTTCGTACGTCAGAGGTAAACGCTTCGCATCGTGGACTGCGGTGGCCCTTCACCGCTTTGCCACTGCGAGCCGGGCAGTCCAACGGAAAAATCAACCTCCCACCCACGGCAACACCAACACGCTTTTCGGCTTAACGAACTCCTTCAGTAATTGCAGATTCGTCCGGGTTGCAGCATCGGGTTTCTTCGGATTCACCAGGACGATGCGTGCTTGCCGGGCGCCAGCGGGGGGCAACGCTTCCAACACCAGTCGCACCTGATTCACCGCGCCGAGTTTATTCGGACAAACTACGATGGCCTCGGCGCCCAGCGCCCGGATCAAGTCGCGCGAATCAAAATTTTCACCCAGCGGACTGAGCAACCCGCCCGCGCCCTCCACGACCACCACTTCAAAGCGCTTCGCGATGCGCCCGATATGCGCCACGACGGTGCGGAGCCGTAGCCGTTTCTTTTCCTGCCGCGCGGCAAGCAACGGCGCCAGCGCGGCGCGGAAATACCAAGGGTTGACTTTGTCGAGCGACAGAACTTTTCCTGCTGCCCGGTGGAGTTGGCGGGCATCGGCGCGTCCGCCCGAGCAGATCGGCTTGAGCGCGGCGACGTGAAATCCATGTTCCCGCAATGAACGAGTGGTGAGTGCGGCGAAGATGGTTTTACCCACGCCAGTGTCCGTGCCGGTAATGAATAGAATGCGCGCCGCTTTCATGGGTAGATCACGCGATCCAAGGCAATCGGACCCGGGCTCAGGCCTGGGGTTCGTCGGTGAGCGATGAGATTCCGTTGGCGATGGCGAACTTGGTCAGGCCGGCGACGCTGTGGACGTCGAGCTTGCGCATGATACGTTCCCGGTGCGTTTCAATGGTGCGCACGCCGATGCCCAGGTGCATGGCGATTTCCTTGTTGCTCTTGCCTTCGGCGATCAACGCCAGAACCTGACGTTCGCGTTCGCTCAGTTTCGTCACGGGTTTGGTGTCGTCCGCGTCGGCGACATACTGGTTGAGCGCGATCTGGGCGATGGGCTTGCTGAAATACGCCTCGCCCGCCTGGACCGTTTCGATAGCCAGCACGAGTTCCTCGGTCGGAGCATCTTTGAGCACATAACCGCGCGCTCCGGCTTTGATGATACGCAGGACGGCGTCGCGATTACTCTGCATGGAGAGAATCAAGACTTTGGCTTGCGAGGCGACCTTGCGCAGCGCTTCCGTTACGGCCAGGCCGTCCATCTCCGGCATGGACATGTCCATGAGCACGATGTCCGGGGCGAGTTCCTTGACCAGTCGCACGGCTTCGGTACCGTTGGCGGCTTCCCCGACGATCTTGAGATTCTCTTTCGCAGTCAGGCACGAGAGCAAACCTTTGCGGACGACCGGGTGATCGTCCACGATGAGGATTTTGATTTTGGCTTTGCTTGGTTTGGTGGCGCTCATGGCGACGAAAACTCGCCTGCGGTTACGACCGATGCCGCAGTGTGCGGATCAGATTACAGCAACCCGGTGGTGAGGCAAGCATCCATCCCGCGAAACTTGCACTTTGGGTGCGACTAAAAGCGGGTGAGGCTCTCCGTTCCTCCCCCTCCTCCTCGTTCTCATCCTCCTCTTCGAAACAATGGGGGATTTCGAGGACGAGCACGAGGATGAGAACGAGGAGCAGCGGAAGAGTCCCCACCGGCCCTCACCCGGATTTGATCACACCCTTGCACTTTGGGTCCGTCGGCCTAAACTGCTGCGGCATGCATGATTTTAGTTATGTCGGAAAAAAACTTTGCTGCGAAGGCGTCGCGGTCGAAACGCTGGCTAAAAAGTTCGGCACGCCCCTCTATGTTTATTCGCAGCGGACGCTGACGAATCATTTTCAGAAACTGGACCGCGCCATGGCGCCGGTGGACCACCTGATCTGCTTCGCCATGAAGTCGAATTCCAACCAGTCCGTGTTGCGCACCATCGCCGATCTGGGCGGCGGGTTCGACATTGTAAGCAGCGGCGAATTACAACGCGTGATCGCGGCGGGTGGCGACCCGCGCAAATGTGTTTTTGCCGGCGTGGGCAAAACCGGGGCGGAAATCGAATTTGCCCTGCGGCGCGGCGTTTATTCGTTCAATGTGGAAAGCGAGCCGGAGTTGCAACGGATCAACCAGGTGGCCGCGCGGTTGAAAAAGATTGCACCGGTGGCGGTTCGGGTGAACCCGAATGTGGACGCGCACACCCACGCGAAGATCACCACCGGGACGTACGAAAACAAATTCGGCATCGCGTTCGAGCAGATCGAGGGTGTCTATGCCCGCGCGAACAAGTTGAAGCATATCCAGTTGCGTGGATTGCAAATGCACATCGGTTCACAGCTCACCACCGTAGCGCCGTTCGACCAGGCGGTGCGCAAGGTGATTCCGATTGTACAACGATTGCAACAGCGCTACGGCCTCGAATTTTTCAGCATCGGCGGCGGGTTGGGGATTGTTTATCAGCCAGCGCTGGCCAGCGGCGACGCGGCGTGGTGGTCAAAGGAGGGGAAAAAGATTCTCACGCCGGAAACCTACGCGGCGCGACTCGCACCACTGCTTCAGCCGCTCGGCCTGCGGATCCTGATGGAGCCCGGCCGTTTTATTTCTGGCAACGCGGGCATTCTCGTCACGCGAGTCGAATATGTGAAACGCACGGGCAAAAAGAATTTCGTCATCGTGGATGGGGCGATGAATGACTTGATTCGCCCGGCGTTTTATGATGCGTATCACGAGATTGTGCCCCTCACGCGCAAGGGTGGCGCCACGATCAGTTCCGATGTGGTCGGCCCAATTTGCGAATCGGGCGATTACTTCTGCAAAAACCGTCCGCTGCCGAAAGTCGGTGAGGGCGATCATCTCGCGCTTTTGAGCGCAGGGGCTTACGGTTTCGTCATGGCGTCGAACTACAACACCCGTCCGCTGGCGGCGGAAGTTTTGGTCAGCGGGAAAAAGTTCGCGGTGGTGCGCGCCCGCCAGCCGGTCTCGGAGATTTGGGCGGGCGAACAGTTGGCGCCGTGGCAACGCTAGCCGATTGAAGATAAAAGAGCGGCGCGTCCAGACGATCCCAACGATTGGCTACATGGGCTGCAAAACAGGCTTCTCACCGCCAGTCGGTGTGGACCTGGAGGAAGTCGTCCATGACGTTGCCGGGGATGATCCTGCCGCTGCGGTGACCATCGGCAACGCGCTGATTGAGCGGGTGTGCGTAAACTGGTTTAACGCTTTGTCTCATTTTCCATCGCCCGAGGCTGGCGGAAAATGTCGTGGACATCATGCGTTACGGCGCCCGCACCGGGCCGGGTGTTTGTTCGCTGGATTAAAATTTACCGTGCGAGAATCTTGCCGCGTCCGCCTGCTTCTGGCTTAATGCGCGCCGCTCATGAGTTCAGCCAAGAATAAAAAAGAATCCGACCAACCGGAATTGTCCATCGAAGGCGCGAAACCTGCGCCCGCGAAGAAACCCGCCGATGCAAATGGTAACCGTGCGGACCACGTCGTCGCCGAAGTGGTCGAGGCTGTCGTCCACAAGCCGTTTGATCCGAAGCAGCTTGGCATCGGCTTGCACACGCGGGTGGATCGCGGGTTTCTGGATTACGCCAGCTACGTCATCCGCGACCGCGCGATTCCGAATCTGGCGGACGGTTTGAAGCCCGTGCAGCGGCGCATTCTCTGGTCAATGCATCAGAAAGATGACGGCCGTTTTAATAAAGTTAAAACAATTTCTGGTCACTGCGCGCAGTACCATCCGCACGGCGATGTATCCATCGAAGACGCCTTGGTGGCGCTCACCAACAAGCGTTATCTCATCGAAGGTCAGGGTAACTTCGGCAACATCTTCACCGGCGATCCTGCGGCTGCGCCGCGTTACATCGAATGTCGGCTTACGGAACTTGCGCGCACGGAATTATTCAACGACGAGATGACCGAGTTCGTTTCGAGTTACGATGGACGCAACAAAGAACCGGTGACGCTGCCGTGCAAATTGCCGCTCGTGCTCATGTTGGGCACGGAGGGCATCGCGGTTGGTTTGAGTACGCGGATTTTGTCGCACAATTTTCCAGAGTTGCTGGAAGCGCAGATCGCGATTCTCAAACAGCAGCCGTTCAAGTGTCTGCCGGATTTCACCACCGGCGGCCTGATGGACGCGCGGGATTATCTGGACGGGAAAGGCACGGTCAAAGTCCGCGCCAAGATCAAGACCAAGGACGAATCCACCGTCGTCATCAAAGAAATTCCGCCCACGACCACGACCGAGTCGCTCATCGCATCCATCGAAGACGCGGTGCAAAAGGGCAAGTTGAAGGTGAAGTCCATCAATGATTTCACGTCGGAGAATGTCGAGATCGAGATCAAGTGTCCGACCGGCGTGGATGCAGAGAAGCTGGTGGATGCGCTTTATGCTTTCACCGATTGCGAAGTTTCCATTTCCAGCCGCATCATTGTCATCAAGGACAATCGTCCGGTCGAACTGACCGTGAGCGAGGTGTTGCGTGAGAATACCGATCAACTCGTCCGCATCCTCAAGCGCGAACTGGAGTTGCGCGAGAAGAACCTGCTCGACGAACTGCATTACCGCACGTTGGAGCGAATCTTCATCGAAGAACGGATCTACAAGTTGATTGAGAAATGTAAAACGTCCGAAGCTGTCACGGCGGCCGTCTATGAAGGCTTCAAGCCGTTCAAGCGCCAGCTTGTGCGCGACATCATTGACGCGGATGTGGAGCGTTTGTTGCAGGTTCGGATCCGCCGTATTTCGTTGTTTGACATTAACAAGCATCGCGAGGAGATGGAGAAGGTCAAAGCCGACCTCGCCGAGACGCTGAAAAATCTCAAGAGCCTCACAAAGTATGTGATTGGCCACCTCGAAACGTTGCTGGAGAAATACGGCCCGCTCTATCCGCGCCTGACCACCAAGTCCGCGCGCCACGAAGAAGTGGACGTGAAGGCGGTGGCGTTCAAGTCGTTCAAGGTCGCGTACGATCGCGAGAGCGGTTACGTGGGCTACAAGGTGAGCGGCGAGGAATTCAAACTGGAATGCACGAAGTTCGACAAGATCCTGCTCGTGTTTAAGGACGGCACTTACAAGGTGGCCGAGTTGCCGGAGAAATTATTCGTCGGGCCGGAGTTGTTCTATTGTGGCTTGCCGGATCGCGAGACGGTGTTCACCTGCGCCTACACGGACCGCAAAGCGAGTTATCTCAAAAGGTTCAAGTTCGGCGGCACAATCATGAACAAGGCGTATCTCTGCATCCCGGACAAGTCGCGCATCCTCTACTTCGCGCCCGACACGCCGAAGGTGCTCTACGTCCGCTACAAACCCGCGCCACATCAGAAGATCAATCAGCAGACGTGCGACCCGTCCAAGATCGAGATCAAGTCACCGAAGACCCGCGGCCGGCAGATTTCCATCAAAGACATTTCGTCCGTCACGTCTGATCCAACGCGCGGTTGGGATGAGAAGGCGGCGACGACGGAGATTGTGTTTGTGTAGTGCGAACGGAAGGGTGATTTACAAATCGCCAGAAGTCGTTATTGCCGGTCACACTTCGGCCGCACCCAGTAATCAACCTTTCAATGGCCCGGGGCCGGAGGCCGGTACGCCACTCAAGACACTTGGGCTTGTTCCTGGGAATGCAGCGCCTGTTCATAGCATTGCAACGCTTCTTCATAGCGCTCCAGGCGATTGAACAAGCCGCCCTTTTGCAGATAGGCGATGGTAAGTCCGCCATTGGCGGTGATGGCTTGATCGTAGCAGCGGAGCGCTTCGTCCACCTGTCGCAATTGTTCGAGGGCGATGCCCTTCTTGACCAACGCCTCCCCGTGGTTTGGTTCCGCCTGGAGCACGGCCTCGAAGCAGGCGAGTGCTTCACCGGCTTTGTCCAGATTCAACAAGGATTGTCCCTTGGCGAGCAACAGGTTGTTGTGGTCCCCTTCGCCTTCATGCGAATCGCCGTTGGCCTGCGCGCCGTGGCCGCCATGCGTGCCATTGCCATTGGGGGCGGCATCGGCGACCGCTCCGCTCCGCAAAGGCGGATGGGTGGTGTGTTCTAGTTCCAAAATCCGTTTTTCCAGGCTGGTCAAGGCGCCGAACAGGCGGGTATTGGACTGGGCCGTTGTTCCGGCGCCGAGCAATTGCGCCTCGGGTACTGTCGTCGGCCGTGCGGCCCGACTCGCAGTCGCCACCATGGTGGAAAACTCCGCGAGCTGGTTCACCGCGCGCCATTGCAGATAGGCCGTCAACAGCAAGACCAGGAATCCCACCGCCGCAATGGTGCCCGCTACGATGAGCAATAGTCGGTTCGTGCTTTGCATCCGCTGCTCCAGGGTTTCAAGCTCATTGCTGCGCTTGGCGGTCAGTGCCTGTTCGATGGCCTGAAATCGCGCCGCCACGGCCTCCGCATTACGGATCGCCACGGCTTCGGATTCCTGGCGATTGCGTTCCAGCGCGAGTTGCGTGGCGTGCAATTGCTCCTGCAGTTGCAAATAGGAGCGCAGGGTGTCATTGGAGGTGACGACGGTTTCGGGCAGTGGCTCTTCGGCCTGCAATTGCCCGCTGGCCAGAGTAAGAACCGCGCACAGCAGGCCCAGCGGAAGCCGATACCATCCGCGCTTGAAATTTGGAGAAGTATTCATACGACTGAGGTTGAGACTGAGCCGTTCCTGGCTCGGTGTCAATCCTTCGAGTGTTTGAAAAACGGCCTTCTTGACTCACTCCATCCGCCCACTATTATCATCCGTGCTTCGGGACTTCGCGATCAGAAGGGCAATCAGCATTCTTCGATTTGATGAGCTCCCAACGCGACCCAACTATGACAAAGATTCAGAATATCCAGGCGCGCGAGATCCTTGATTCGCGCGGTAATCCAACCGTGGAAGTGGACGTGACGCTGGCCAGCGGCACTGTCGGCCGTGCGGCCGTGCCGTCAGGCGCGAGCACTGGTGAACATGAAGCCATTGAGCTGCGTGACGGCGACAAGAAACGTTATCTTGGCAAAGGCGTCAGCAAAGCCGTGGCCAACGTGAACACCAAAATCCTCCCCGCGCTGCGCGGCATGGACGCCTTGGATCAACTCTCCGTGGATGCCCGGATGCTCAAGCTCGATGGGACGGAGACCAAGTCCAAACTGGGCGCGAACGCGATTCTCGCCGTGTCGTTGGCGAACGCGAAAGCCGCCGCCGCGTGCCTCGATGTGCCGCTCTTCAAATACCTTGGCGGACCGAATGCGAAAGTGCTGCCGGTCCCGATGGCCAACGTCATCAACGGCGGCGCGCACTCGGATGCGCCAATTGATTTCCAGGAATTCATGATCATGCCGCTTGGCCTGCCGACGTTCAGCGAAGGACTGCGTGCGATCACGGAAGTGTTCCATTCGCTCAAGTCCGTGCTTAAAAAGCGCGGCCTCAGCACCGCCGTCGGGGACGAAGGCGGTTTCGCGCCCAAGCTCAACAGCGTGGAAGACGCCATGGACTCCATGTCGCTCGCCGTGAGCCAGGCGGGCTACAAGCTCGGTAAACAAATTTTCTTCGCACTCGATGTCGCGGCGTCCGAGTTTTACAACCACGACGGTACCTACACGTTCAAGAAGAGCACCGGCAAAACCATCTCCGGTGTTCAACTGGTGGATTTCTACGCGAAACTTTGCGCCAAGTATCCCATCGTCAGCATTGAAGACGGCTGCGCGGAGGGCGATTGGAAACACTGGAAGCTGCTCACCGACAAGCTCGGTGACAAAGTCCAACTCGTCGGCGACGATCTCTTTGTGACAAACGTGAAGTTCCTTCAGAAGGGCATTGATACCGGCACCGCCAATTCGATTCTCGTGAAGGTGAACCAGATCGGTTCGCTCACAGAGACGCTCGATGCCGTCGAACTTGCGCAGACGCACAAATACACCGCGGTTCTCTCGCATCGCTCCGGTGAGACCGAAGACGCGACCATCGCCGACATCGCCGTCGCGACGAACTGCGGCCAGATCAAAACCGGCTCCCTCAGCCGCTCGGATCGTCTGGCGAAATACAATCAACTCTTGCGCATCGAACAATTGCTCGGCAAAAACGCAGTTTACGCCGGCCTGAGCGCGCTGCCAAAGCGGTGCTAATTTTGGGCATCGTAGCGGTGGCTCGGTAGAGCGTCGCAACTCGAAATCGTCGGCGTTGGTTTCCCGGCCGCCGCTCCGCATAAACATTCAAACCCCGGCAGCCACGAAACTGGCTCCCGCGGTTTTCGTTTGCGGACTATTATACGTGGTGAAGCCGGTAAAAACCGGGTGTGAGTCAGACTCGGAACGGCAGGACTTCGTCGTTCGATCCGCAACGACACCAATGCATTTCTTAATTTACCTTGCATCCGGCTCCGCCGCGTGCCAAAAACTCTCCGCCGTCGGCAATCAAACCAAGCCTATGAAACATAAAAATAATATCTCAAGTCTTACGATCGCCGTTGTCCTTTCCGCCCTCGGCCCGCTGACCGCTTTGGCCAATGAGTTGGACGCACTCGCCGGAAAATGGGTCGCTAAAGTAGAGGCCCAAGGCCAGACCTTCAAGCAGGTCCTGGAGATCAAGAAAAACAAATTTACGTTTGAAATCGTCCGCGATGGCGGGCAGACCGCGCTTTACGCCGAGGGTGAAGTCAAGGCCGAGAACTTGGGACCTTTTAAGACCGCCAAATTTTACAATCTAAAAGGCGGAACGTCGGCCACCGATCTGCAAGAGGTGGACGACGAGCGTGCGGTCATCTACTCGCTGGATGGCAATGAAATGACGGTGGCGGCGAATTTCGACAAGGAACGGCCGGAACCCCCGACGGCCACCAAGTATGTCCGGACAGCCGCCATGGAAGAGGCCAAGGGGCTGGTCATTGACAAAATCGTGATGCACAAGTCACCCCAGTCCACGGAATACTACCTTTGTTTTGATGCCACGGTGGGCGCCGCGACCAAACGATTCAACGTTCCGGACAAGACTTACGAAAAGGATGGCGTGACCATTGTGACCGATTTGACCATTCCCAACGTCGGCCCGGACGCGACCTGTAAGTTCGTCTTGAAACTCGATGACTTGGCGGGCGACGAGTGCGGCGAGGACATGGACAACCGGAGTGACGGCAGCTTTACGATCACCGACAGCGGTTCGAAGGAATTCAAGCCTGAAGGTCAGTGGCGTTACACGCTTTACTGGCATTTGAAGTAAGCAGTCGCTGCCCGAGGCAAGAAAGGTTGGCAGGGACGTTTGGCAAACAAAGCCCGTCGCGGGTCGTTCGGCAGTTCAACCAAGAGGGCGCGTGGCCCATTTATTGTAACAACTGGTACGTATGAATAAATTATTGTTCCTGCTTCTACTGAGCGGCCTGGCACTCTCCGGGTGTGCGCGCCACTACGTGGTGACGTTGAGTAATGGTTCGCAGATTGATGCGTACGGCAAGCCAAAGCTCGCGGACGGGCGCTATCACTTCAAGAATGCTCAGGGCAAGGAAAGCGAGTTGTCGGCCGGCCAGGTGCGAGTGATCGCCCCGGCATCAATGGCCCGCGAAGAGCAGAAAACGTTTACCCCGTCGAAACCACCCAAGCAGCGGCATTGGTATTTTCTATGGTTGGCCATGCACCAAGAGGTTGGAGAAAATCAGCCTTATCATTCGCTGCCAGAAACCGTGGGTGCGCCGGCGGATTTGAGCGGCGGGCCAGATTTACCGGTCTTTGGCTTCGCGGGCCTGCCGTTTCCAATAGTTGGGCTTCAGTCGAAAGTTTGAGCTAAAATTCTCACGACCGTAAAGGTTCAAGGGATTAGTCGCCGGAGATTATTTGGAAATCGCGGCCGTTTCCGAGGCAATGCAATAAAGGTGCTTGCCCGTGCGCAGATAAATTCTTCCCTCGGCAATCGCTGGCGTGGTGTAACAGAATTCTCCTAGATCGTTCACGGCCACGGATTCAAATCCCTGCGAGGTGGCGCGGAACACCGTGGTTATGCCTTTATCGTTGGTCGCGTAAATCTTGCCGGCGGCCAGCACCAGCGAAGAACGAAAACGACCTCCCAGACGTTGCTCCCAAACGGTGTCGCCCGTTTTGGCATTAAAACAAAAGAGCATACCGTCATCGAGGATCGAGTAAAAGTGGCCGGCGTGATAAACCGGCGATGGCACGTACGACGCCTGACGGTGGAGTTTCCACGCGACGTGGGTTTCGGTCACGTCTCCGTTGCCATCCACGCGCACCGCCATCCGGGTGCGATTGGGATAGCCAGCCGATGCGAATAGTAGTCCGTCGCCGTAACTCAATCCGGCCACCGCCACATCGGACGGCCCGCGACACCACCACCACGTCGCCCCGGTGTCCGGGTTTACACTGCGAATTTCGTCGCTCCCACACACAATGATCTGCACCCGGCCCCGGTCGTTGATCAGCAGCGGGGTGATATGGGAAATACGCCGCCGCTGGGGTTCCACGCGCCAGCGTACTTTGCCGGTGCGTTTATCCAGCGCGAGCAACGCCGCCTCGCCTTCCTGGCGGCAATCAAAGATCAGCAGATCGTGGTACAGCAACGGTGTGTAGCTGTAACCGTGTTCGCCGTTGAATTCCAACGGTTGCGCCGCCCAAATCGGCTTGCCGGTGAAGTCATAAGCTTGCAGGTCCACGCGTTTGCCGCTTTGAAACGAAGTGTAAACGAGTTCGCCATCGGTGACCGGTGTCGAGGAAGCGGAACTATTTTCCTGGTGCATGGACTCGACCGCAGTGGTTACCACCGGGCGTTGCCAGAGAATTTTACCCGCCTGCGTGTTAAAACGCAGGAGTTGTCGCTCTTTGGAATCGGCCATGGCAGTGGTGAGAAATACGCTGTCCCGCCACACCACCGGCGAGGAATGCCCCTCGCCGGGAACGGCGGTCACCCAGACCACATTTTCCGTCGCGCTCCATTTGACCGGGACATTGGTCTCCGGACTGATGCCATCGCCGTTCGGTCCGCGCCATTGCGGCCAGTTGGCGGCGGTTGTGGACATGGCCGCCAGCAGCAAGGGCAGGGCGGCGGTGGAGGCAATGTAGATCAGGCGCATTTTTCGGGCATCATAACGGGATGAACGACGTGGTCGAGTGCAAGATTCCGAAGCGTAACCGCCGGCGCGGTCTGGTTCCAACTTCCCTTAACCATCGAGCCGGGATGCACCCGGGGCCGGACTTGAAACGCGGTTGAGTG
>JANYBF010000224.1 GCA_025360895.1 Verrucomicrobiota bacterium | reverse complement strand
GGTTGTGGCGATTCGGTGTGTGATCCGTGACGCAACCCCTTCGGGGTGGAAAATTTCTTCGCCGCCTGACCCAGGGTAGCCTCGCCCGGCCAGTCCGGCCTCGGACCTCGGCAACCTTGGGCTGAGTGACGCAATCCCGTTGGGATTCTGGAAATGTGCCACTCATGCGGCCCGTCGGCGTGTTCGGTCAAGTTGTCGATTCATCTGCATCAATGCGCGCGTAGTTCAAACTCAGTTCACCGGTTTTTCGGCAAACTGTCCACCACATCCGTACCCGAAGGGTCTGGTTTGATTCAGTCGGATTCGGTTTGACCGGGCGCGACCGGGTCTGACTCGGGCAAAGTCGGGGCCATTTCCGGTTCGGGCTCGGGCGACAGACCAAAAAGTTCCCGCATCCGGCTGACGCGTTCCTCATCGGTGAGACACTGGCCGCAAATCGCCTCGCGCACGGCGGTATTCTTCGCCCAACGCTGGAAATGCGCCACGGCTTCCACTTCCGTCTCCTCCCGCTCGCGCGCCAGCCGTTCCTGCTCGATTTTCAACCGCGCCCCGCTGTGATCGCCCCGGCGCAACGCCACCACGTCGTGGCAAAATTCGCGCAACACCTTCAAATCCAGCTCCCCCGCGGCGCTCCTTTCCGTCAGCTTCTGGATGGCCACCAGATACCGGACCGTGAGCCACACCGCCATCTGGTCCGTGAGTGGCGGACTCCCGGCGGGTTGCAACTCCCCGGTCTCGGCCCCGAGCTGCCGCGCCAGCGCCAGCGCCTCCTGCTGTCGTTGCCAGTGGGTGTAACCGCCCTTGCGCCACTCGGACAAATTTTGCTCGCGGATGCCTTTGCCCTCGAATTCCGCCGCCACCACCGCCTGCACCTCGGGCAGCGCATTGAGCCAGGCCACCAGGGGACCGCCTTTCTCGCCGTTCTCGATCCGGCGGTTTAACTGCTCTTGAATCGCCTTGGGCAGGCGCCCGATTTTGCCGTTACGGGTCAGGTTCATAATTTCTAGAGTCGGATTTAGTCGGATTTACCCGGATAACCGGATGCTTCGGGAGGTCGCGCTCCGCCACCGCCTCCCATCGTTGCGTGAGTCGCTCGAACTGGTCGGGTCGGATTCGGCGGGCGGGACGGGTTCTCGGGTGGTTCATAACAGGCGCAACTCCGTTTCAATTTTCCGGATCGTTTCCGGGCTGAGACCCCGCGTGCGTTCCGGGAAAAACTCCTCCTGAACTTCGGGTCGCTGGAGCCATTCGCGAAATTCCTGCTCCTTTTGCGATTTGCGGTTGGCCCGCTGCCACTCAAATTCCTCGCGGTCCAGTTGCAGCCGGGCGGCCGAATTATCGCCGCGCCGCAAGGCGGCGAGATCGTTGGTTACCATTCGCAATACCTTCCAGCGCTCCTCGGCGTTGGCCGCGTTAGCCAGTTGCTCGCGCGCGGCCACCGCGTATTGCGGCGCCACCCAATCGGCAATCACGTCCGTGAGCGCCCCGCCGGCAACCGCTTTCAGTTCCGCCGCTTCGGCCGCGAGCTGGCGCAGCGATTGTTTGATTTGATCAGGTTGCATCAGTGAATGCGCCGATAGCGGTAATGATTGCGGATGTGAGCGTGAAAAAATTTGCCGTGCGACCCGGCGCTCAAGAGACTGGCGAAAATGGAGTACGGCACGCCGTAGTATTCGTAAACGCCGCCGGAGTGGAAGGCGATGACGAGCGTCCCTCCCCAGTAATCCGCGCCGGCCAGATTTGACGAATTTAGAGCGATCACGCCGCGATTCTATTGCGGCGAGGGGTTGAGTAAATGGGCGTTAAATGCCGTGGGATTTTCCGCCTACCTGCTGCGACCGCCCTTGGTTTCCCAGTTCAACGGACGCTCTGATCTTGGAAGAAACGGAAACAACCGGTGGAACATTTCTCCCGCGCGCTTCCGTTCCTTGTACCATTCGCGTCTGCCGTAAATTCTCCAGCCTTCGGGACAGTTTCCCGCAATGTCACGCAACCGGCAGTGGTGCAACAGCCGCATTATGCCCAACCGCTCCAGAGCCACGCGCCAGTCCCGCAACTTGTTCCGCCCTTTGTCGTCGGGCACCGGAATTTCCTTGGGCCGCGCTCGCTGCACCCATTTTCGGAAATAATTGGTGATCTCATCGTTGGTGAAACAGTTCCAAGCGATGTCCACCAGCAGCGTTTCACCCACGCCCCAGCGGGTGCCAGGACGAAGCTCCTTGAATTCCGGTGCCGCCGGCGCCTCGGGCAACTGATCTAAATGACCTTTCTTGTCCCGCTTGAGGTAACGCTTTTCCCACGCCAACCGTTGCTCGTGCCTCTCGTCGGTGGCACGCTGGCACTCGCGCGCGATTTCCTTTGCCCATGCCCAATGGGATAATTTGATCGGGACGATTTGCAGTTGGTCAACATCGGTTTGGATACGTGCGCGGGTCTGGCGTTCCGGTTCCGAGAGCGATTGCCATGGCGACGGGAAACTTCCGGTAATCGGCGGGGCGTCCGGGTGCCGGTAGTGTGGCGCGTTTGGATTTGCGCTTTGATAGGCCTCGCCCGGTTCGAAGAAAAAGCCGCGTAGAAAAACCTCGGCGCGATACTCAATGCTCTCCAGCTTCTGTGTATCCGTATGGAGGGCGAGGTCCCACTTGCCGCCCGCCCGCCAGTTTTCCAGACATCGCCGCCGCACGTCACGGATGAACGCCGACTCCCGCGCAAACTCCCAATAACAACAACCGACCAGTTCCGCATCCGGCACGGTTTCGAAATTCCAGTCGTGCGGGTTCAAGTCTTCGACTGGCGTGCTTCGCGGCATTTAGGCAGCAGGCTTGATACAATCCTCCGTCACCAGTTTCTTGGCGTCAGGATAATTCTTCGGCACGCCAGGAGCGGTGACGGGTGTGCCGTGTTCGATGTTCGCGGCGACTTCGAGGTTCAGGGCGAGGAGTTGGGCGAGCAAATCCTTCTTGGCGCTGAAACCGTAGGCAGCGAGGACGGCGGCGTCCAGCACGGCGTGGGCGTCCTTGAGCGGATTCGCGCCGGGCAACTCGAGCGTGCGATAGAGGGCGCGCAGGCCGCCTTTCAAATTCCGCAACGCCTCGGCGCGCACAAGGCGCACCGTGCGCGCGGCGGCGGCCACGGCGTCAATCTTCGCGATGGCGTCTTTCGACAACCGAACGTCTTTGGCCGCAGCCCCGTCAGGGGCGGCATCTTTGTAGATTGCGGTCGTGGATTTGGATTTAGCTCCGTCAGGAGCGGCATAGTCCGATGATGTCGCTCCTACGGAGCTACGACGTTTTGAACCGGCGGATTCTACAACGATGTCGCGCCTAGCGGCGTTGGCCGAAGCGTCAAACTGCGGCCACGGGAAGGTTTCGAAGACGGATTCGGGCGTGTAGCGAAAATCTGATTTCAATTGCTCCAGTTCGATGCGAATTAGAACCAACGCGCACATTTCGGAAAAATCCTGTGCCGATTGTATTCAGGCTGGCGGATTTAACCTGCCCCGATACGTCTCAAGATCAGCGTCCGTGACCTCTTTTGGCGAAACGAGTTTGTAGTGTTTTTCCGATGCAATCGTGACGCCGTTTTCGCCTGACTCTAATTCAAAAAGCGCGATAACTCCCTCGCCCATGAACTGCGCGGCGATCGGTCGGCAGACGAGCAAGGGAAACTTGGTCGCGCACACGGCAAAGTCTTGTTCGATTTGGACAATACTCAACTTGTCTTTGCCACCCTTCGCTTGGATTGGGAAAACGTAGTGCGCGCCCTTCTTATCCACACCAACATACACTTCGTCAGTTTCAACCTGCCCCATCTCCGGAACAGTGGTGCGCAAATGGTTTTGTAGGGAGTAACATGTTACGCCACTGAAAATATCAACCAGCCTGTTGTATCGGACTTTCGCCAGCAAAGCCTGTTCGTCGTCGAACGCATATTTCGCGACGATCCCCGGAGTGGCATCAGGCACTTTCGTGACCGCCATGTTTTCATTTGGAAGAATTGGCATGTTTTTGATCAAAGCGAAGCAATAGCGGCTGCGGCCCGCCGGACGGATCACCCAAATTTCTTGTTCACCAGCCATAGCGGTGATGGATGCGGGAAGAAGTGCCCGGTAGCGAAACGTGTAAACCAAATCGCCGAGGTTCTTCGGCAGCTTCACTTTGAGTTTCGCGGCGAATTTTTCAAGTTCTTCACGCTCGAACGGCACTTGGCGCATACCATTTTTGTATTTCGAGAAGAAAAGTTTCTCGATTATGGCTGAGTATCGGTTGACGCGCTTTAGGCTTTTGGTGGTCGGTTTTGTTTTCATGCTTGGTTCAATTGATTCATCCTTCATTGCCATGTAATTCCCGCTTTCGTGTTTTGGCCAGCCATTTAACTTCAGCGGACCAAGCCAACGGAGTATGACGACTTCCTCACGCAACTGTTCCTTGGTTGCAGTCGCCAAGCGCGTGCGGAAAAGATCAATGCCTACCACTTCATAACCAACAGACTTTGCCAAATCTGCGAGCAACTGACCGGTCCGAATCATCACGCGTAAATAGGACGCCTGATCACCGACCACGTATGCAAGTTGCGCTCCCGGACGCAATACCGGTCGAAGTTCCATCAGATGCCGGAGCATACCGCCAAAATACAACTTTGTTACGCGGGCGTAGAGTCGTTCGAATCCGGAAGTTTTCCCAAGCTCAATCCGTCGGCGCTCAATCGCTTCGGCAATCTGCTGAATTGCGTCATGGTTCTCAACCAACCTGTCGTCGGTGTCGCTCTTGTAAACGCTCCGAGTATTCGACCGGACCAAATTCTGTTTCAATCGACGCAAGTCATCCTTGCTTTTGATGAAACCAAGCAACACAGACTCAAGTCGCGTCGTCCGCGTGTAATCCTTTTCGTTGGGATACGGTGGCGACGTAATCACGGCATCCACCGACGCAGGTTGCAATAGGATTGCGAGGTCGCGCGCGTCCGCTTGATGGACGATTGCCGGAGTTGCGGCCTTGGATTGAAGATGACGAATGTCTTCAGCCTCTCGCTTGACCGCACGAAGCCACGGACCAACTACCGCTGAATCCTTTTTGATTGCGCCCACACCGATTTCAGGTCCGAAATGCAAATTGCTGATTTCATTCACCAAGCTCTTCGCCAGCGCTATGTGTTCGTGCGCTAATAAGCGCGGCTCTCGATTCGCTTCCAGAACCTCAATCAGAACCAGAACCTTATGAAGAGGCAGCGGACTGATTGAATCCGTCAGTAGGATTTTGACCAACTCCGGAGGCAGTTCCCGAAGTGCGGCTTGCGGTTTGATTTGCCGACCGAATAACTCAAGAGCTCCTTCGTCCTGAATTCCCTGCGCGTCGAATTGTTCCAGAGTCAGTTTTGCGATATGCGATGCATGCGCGATTAACTGGTCCGCATCAATCTCCCAATCAACCTTTGTCCGGCTGGCAAATACTGCCATCGGGTTTGGTTCAATGCCGCAACTCGGTATGCCGAGTTTTTTGCATTCAACTATTGTCGTGCCCGTCCCGCAAAACGGATCTAAGACGTTGTGCTTCGCATCCAAGCCGAACCGCTCGACGTATGTCCGAATAATGTGCGCTGGATACGACAACACGAAACGATACCAGTCGTGAGCAGCACGATCTTCCACGCGCAGTTTGTTATCCTCGCGGGTTTTCGACACAACGCTGCTTGGTGCGAGTGGCAGTGCGGATTCAACCAGATTCATCGTTTCAAAATTCACGGTAGAAAATCTCCCCTGCTTCTGCCAGCGAATTGATGCTTCATTCTACTCTATCCTTGGGCGTGTCGAGGTCGGTGTCGAAATCATAGACGCGGAACTCGTCGAAATTGCAGAGCACGACGTAGCGCGGGCGGTTGGGCACGAGGCGCGTCCAATAATCGAACGCCTGGCGGTAATGTTTCTGAAGATTCTCTCCGCGCTTCTTCATTTCGATGAGCACGACGGGTTTCCAGACGAGATCGGCAAAGCTGGTGCCGTTGCCATCGGCCTTGGCCACGCGCATTTCCAGTGTGGCGCCGGCTTCCTTCAGTCCACCGGGATGGCCAAAGGCTTGGAAAAGATGATCGAGAAAAATCTGAGCTTCCCCCTTTTCGTCGCCAGTGAGGTGCTTGGCGCACCATCCTGTGAATTCCTGAAGCTTTTCCTGATTCGGCATGGCGGGGTTTTACACGATGGCGCGGCGGGCGGCAAGGCGGCTTCCAACGGCTCAACCCGACCCCGGCTTGACTCAAATTAAATGTTACCGGGGCTTGGCGTTGCGGGTGTCATTCCTTCAGCCACCCGTGGGTCATGGCCGATGGTCCCGGTGCGGTTGTCGTAGCGGCGGGCCCGATTATTCTTTCGGTCTGGTGACGGGTTCAGATGTTCTGGGCGATGGCGATAAGATAGCGGTATTCGACAAGAATGGTTCGCAGCGCGGCCGCCGTTGCCTCCACCTGCCGGGACAACGACGAGTTCTGCGGCGTTTCAAAAGTGATTTCAAATGGCGGTCGCGACAAACCCGGCAGCGATTGCAAAACCCCGGAGTAACCGGCCGTGATGATGCCGCCCTGCGCGGCAAAGCCGTCAATCACCTTGCGTTGGTTGCGCGGCAGGAACTGCCCGGCCTCGCGCAACGCGGGTTCGAGCAAATTTTCCGTCAACACCGAACCGCTGACAAAGCCATAGAGGCCATCGCTCGTGTCATCACTGTGGAGCGTGATAATGCCATCAAAGGCGTGCAGGCAGATTTCAGATTCGAGGTAGCGAATTTCCGGCTCGGCTGATTCTTTCCAGAATTCGCGGTTCAAATCCTTGCCGCTGCGGGCGTGACGCGTGTTGTCTTCGAAGCCAGTGGGATTGCATACCGGGTAGAAATAAAGGGCATAGCCTTTGGCGATATCCGGATCCTGCTCCAGTTCCCCGACAAAGCGTGTCAAGGCCAGCGCGCCTTCCGGTTCGTCGCCGTGAATTGTGGCAAAGATGCCGATGCGGATCACATCGCCGCCTCCTCTCGGTCCAAGATAGACGTACCGCGGCAGGCCATAAGTCCGTCCCGCGCTCTGAAACTGACCCAGCGAGCGGCTGATGAACTGCAGCGACCTTTCGGCGAATTGATCGAACGGCGACAACAACCGCTCGACCGCGCGGCGTGCAGGGAGCGACTGGGAAGATTCAATCTGATTGGCATTCAACGATGATATTTTCATGATAAGCTCAACGGCTTGATTGCTGGATCTGGTCAAACGAGCCGCCGTCGGCGAAGTGCGCCTTCTGCGCCTTCGTCCAGCCACCAAACACTTCATCAATTGTAAACAGGTTGACCTTGGCGAACTGACCGGCATATTTCGCCGCTGCTTTTTCCGAGCGCGGGCGATAGAAGTTCCGTCCGGCAATTTCCTGGCCTTCGTCCGAGTAGAGATATTCGAGATACGCCTTGGCCACGGCTTCGGTACCACGCTTCTTCACCACCTTGTCCACGACCGCCACCGGCGGTTCCGCCAGAATACTGACGGACGGAACGACGATCTCAAATTTGCCCGCCCCATATTCCTTGAGCGCGAGAAACGCTTCGTTCTCCCAGCCCACCAGTACATCGCCAATTTCGCGCTGGATGAAGGTCGTGGTCGCACCGCGCGCACCGGTGTCGAGTACTGGAACGTTTTTATAGAACTTCGCGACAAAATCCCTGGCCTTCGCCTCGTCGCCACCGTTCTTGAGCACGTAGCCCCACGCCGCCAAATACACCCAACGCGCCGCGCCGGAAGTTTTTGGATTGGCCGGAATGATCGCCACGCCCGGCTTCACCAAGTCGTTCCAATCTTTGATGCCTTTCGGATTGCCTTTACGCACGAGGAACACAATCGTCGAAGTATAGGGTGCGCTATTATTCGGCAGACGCTTCTGCCAGTCCGCAGGAAGCAGTTTCGCCTTCTCGGCAATGGCGTCCACATCGTAAGCCAGCGCGAGCGTGACCACATCGGCATCGAGACCGTCAATCACCGAGCGCGCCTGCTTGCCCGAACCGCCATGCGACTGCTGGATGGTCACGGTGTCACCCGATTTCTCTTTCCAGAATTTGGCAAAAGCGGCGTTGTAGTCCTGATACAGCTCACGGGTCGGGTCGTACGAGACGTTGAGGAGCTTGAGGTCCCGGGCTTGCGCGACGGTCAGCGAAACGGCCAGCAGCACCAGGAAGTTTAAGGGTGTTTTCATGTGAGTAAAATTAACCGAGAATTAAGCGTGATTAAAATGA
>JANYBF010000634.1 GCA_025360895.1 Verrucomicrobiota bacterium | reverse complement strand
GTCGCTAAAATCCGGGATGCCGTCATGATCGCTGTCATTCAGGTCGTCAATGGAAAGCTCCCAACTGTAATAATCCTCCCCGCCCGTGTTGAGATCGCCGTCGTTGAATTGCACCCTGCCATAATAGTTCGTGCGTAGAGTCAGATCGCGGCTGAACGCCGTGGTGTCGAAAAGGCTGAGGGTTTGCTGGGTGGTATTCGTCAAGAAGGCGGTTTGGAGCGTAAGATTGTTGTGCGGATTCGCGATGGACTTCGAAAAACTCAGCGGCCCGTGAAGCTGGTCCGTCGCGTTAGTCACGTTCAAGCTCCCGCTCACGGTATTCGATCCCGGCGTGTACGTCAGCGACCCGGTGTATTCGAGCACTTCAAAGGTATGACGATAACTTCCCAAGTCGCCGTATGTGTCGTCCACCAGACGCAACGAACAGGTGCCGTCTTTCGAACCGGCCGCACGACTCCACGTAGCGCTGACCGTCCCACCGCCGACGCCACCGACAGTCTCGTATTCGCCGTTGGATGTGCCGCCCGCCGCTTGGGAAACCTCGAACGAATCATCAAAACCGTTGCCGTTCGCGTCCGCAAACGGCGGCAAGTTCAAATAGATTGTGCCGTTGATGGGGAAGCCCATCCAGTCCATCACGAAACCGCTTTCGTGGGTGTACGGAGAAGCCGAAAGGGCCAACTCCCCATTGGGCGGGCCAGCGAGCGTGCTCAAGTCCAGCGTGTCGTCAAGTGCCCCCTGCCCTTGTTGAAAGCGCAGCGACCAGCAAAACATTGTCGCCCGAGCAGTCTGTGCCGCGTGCAGGGTGAAAGTTGAGGTAATCAATTGAGCCGTCAGTAGAACCCAGAGTGTTTTCATAATCATAGCTTTCCCGGGACGAATGGACCACCAGCAGGTGATGCCGTCAAACTCAATTACACGCTCTATTTTGCTCGGTTTCGGACGCCAACGGCAAACGCCAAACTTGCGCGACCCTCACATCATCTTATACTGCCCGCCTTGTGAGTATTTCCAAGAAAACACGCATCATCTGTGGCATGAGCGGAGGAGTGGATTCCTCCGCAACGGCGGCGCTTTTGCTGGAGCAGGGTTACGAGGTCGTCGGGATTACACTCAAGCTCTGGCCGCAGGATTGTGTCTCGCGTGCCGAGGACAAATGTTGCGGGCCACAGGCCGTGACGGATGCGCGGTCGGTCTGCCACAAGCTCGGGATCCCTTACTATCTCATTGACGAGGCGGAGCAGTTTCAAGCCAAGGTCATTCAATACTTCGCCGCGGAATATAAAGCCGGGCGCACGCCGAATCCGTGTGTGATGTGCAATCAGAACCTCAAGTTCGGACGGCTGATTGATCGGGCGGATCAACTCGGCGCGGAGTTCATTGCCACCGGACATTTCGCACGATTGGAGCGGCGCGACGACGGGCGCGTATTACTCAAGCGCGGCCGGGATTTGAAGAAAGATCAAAGCTATTTCCTTTTCTCGCTGCGGCAGGATCAACTGGCCCGCGCCATCTTTCCGCTGGGGGAAATGACCAAGAAGGACACGCGCGAAGTGGCCCGGCACTGCAATCTCAAAACGGCTGACAAGGAGGAGAGCATGGAGATCTGTTTCGTGCCGGATAACAACTACGGTGGGTTTCTCCAGTCGGCGAACCTGGTGCAAAAGCATCGGGGCGAGATCGTGGACCTGCGGGGTCAGCTACTCGGGCATCACGACGGGATCGAGTTTTACACCATCGGCCAGCGGAAGGGTTTGGGCCTGTCCTCGCCCCAACCGCTTTACGTCGTTGAGCTGGATGCGGAGAATAACCGCGTGGTGGTCGGTGATGATTCGGCACTCGACCGGGACGAATTCACCGTGGATCGCTGCAATTGGATCGCGTTCGGCGAGCCGCCGGATTCAATCGAGGTGACGGCAAAGATTCGCTACAACCATCCCGGCACCCCGGCGACGGTGATAACGCAGCCGGACGGGCGGGCAAAGGTGAAATTACACACGCCGCAACGCGCCATCACGCCCGGGCAGGCGGCGGTCTTCTATCAGGACGACCTCGTCATCGGCGGTGGCTGGATTGTCCGTTAACGCCGGTCTGAAACCTCATTACGGCATCGTAGGAGTCGAGGTAACGAGACTCAGATAGGCCGATTTTTCGGGCCGAACTGAGGCCTAAGTCAAAGTCTCCTCACGTCGGCCACTACTTTTCAAACCGGCTCTGCGAAATTTCCGATTCTCTGGCCGCCCGGGCAACAAACCCCTGTCTGCCACCCAACGACTGGGGGCATCCTGCAAAATCAACTACCCTTTAAGCTTGACGGCGCAATGTCGGATTTTCTAATCTGGTTATTGAACGGTAAAGTTGCCGGGTGATACCGGTAGGCCAAGTCGGAAGAGTAAAAATCTGCCGGCTTTTTTGTTCCCCCGATGGGAACGCCGTTACGAGCTTATGAACGCCGATTTTTTAGCAGTCTTGGAATTTTGGGAGCGCGAGA
>JANYBF010000211.1 GCA_025360895.1 Verrucomicrobiota bacterium | reverse complement strand
CCGGCTTTACGAGATGTTCATGGGCCCGCTGCAAGACACCAAGCCGTGGAACACCCGTGGCGTTGAAGGCGTCTATCGTTTCCTCGGTCGCGTCTGGCGCTTGTTCGTGGATGAGCAGAGTGAAACAGATTTCGAGCAAGCGGAAACCACCGCCGAGACGCAGAGGCGCGGAGAACTGCTTGAATTGATCAAGCTCCACGCGGCGATCAAAGACGCGCCACCGACGCCTGCACAGTTGAAGACGCTGCACGCCTGCATCAAGAAAGTCACCGAAGATCTCGAGGGGATGCGCTTCAATACTGCCATCTCCGCCATGATGGTATTCGTGAACGAAGCGATGACGTGGGAAACCAAACCCGTTTCCGTCCTGAGAACTTTTCTGCAACTCCTTGCGCCGTTCGCGCCACACCTGGCGGAAGAACTTTGGTCTAAAGTCTCTTGTCTAAAGTTTAACGCCCCCGCGACCGCTGGCAGCTCGACGACTTCAGACTTTAGACTTCAAACTTTAGACTCTTTGCCCTATTCGCCCTGGCCCCAGTTCGACGCTGCACTGCTCGTTGAAAGCGAGATCGAAATCCCGGTATCGGTAAACGGCAAGATGCGCGATGTGATCCAAGTCGCCGCCGACGCCGACAATGCCACGCTCGAAGCTGCGGCCCTATCATCGCAAAAAGTGAAAGTCTTCATCGAAGGCAAGACGATCAAGAAAGTCATCGTCGTCCCGAAGAAGATGGTGAACATCGTGGTGGTGTAGGATCGATCACCGGGGGGATTAAGGGTTTGGTGTCTCTCTTAATCATATTCTTACCCTTTATCTCCCCACCCTCGGGAGACGCGACGGCCCGCAATTTGGCCAGCTTCGCCGTTGACATTCGACGGGGTTTGGCTAACGTCAGCGCCCTTAGTTTGAACTAAAACCGATTTATGCCGAATACGAAGTCCGCCGAACGCCGCATGCGCGGCAATGAACGCAAACGTTTGCATAACCGCGCCATCGCCTCGCACCTCCGCAAACTGGAGAAGGGTTTGCGCGACTCGGTCGCCGACGGCAAGCAGGCCGATGCGACCAAAGCCCTGCCCGGCACGCTGTCCGCCTTGGACAAGGCCGTCAAGTCCGGCGTCATCACCCGCGCCGCCGCCAATCGTAAAAAATCCCGCCTGACTCTCGCGACCAATCGCGCGAAGTAAGCGGATTCTCCGGCGATATTTCATCTCGCCTTGAATCGTCTTTCCTTAACACCGGGCTTCCCGCCCGGTGTTTTTATGCCCACGCAGGCAGCGGTTCAACGGCTTGCCAACCCGGATGATTTCTCCACCTCAGCGCTTGTCGTCAAACAACTTTGATTTCATCCAACCCAGCTTCGTGAGGCGATAGGCCAAGCCCGTGGCCAGACAGCCAAAGCCGTACTTCACACTGCGCGGGAAATTGATTGAGGAAGCTTCGGCAAAATATTTCGTCGGGCAGCTCACCTCGCCGATGGTGAAACCGTGCCAGAGGATTTGCGCGAGCATCTGGTTGTCGAACACAAAGTCGTCCGAATTGGCCTCCAGATTGAGGCGCTCGAGAATTTCCCGTGAAAAGGCCCGGTAACCCGTGTGGTATTCCGAAAGTTTCGCTCCGAGCAAAAGATTTTCCGCGAACGTCAGTCCGCGATTCGCCACGTATTTCCACACCGGCATCCCCCCTTGGAGCGAATAGCCGCCGAGGATGCGACTGCCGAGCACGCACGGATGCAGGCCATTGGCAATCATGGAAACCACGGCGGGCAGGAGTTTGGGCGTGTACTGATAATCCGGGTGCAACATCACCACGATGTCGGCGCCGGCTGCGAGTGCAAGGCGGTAGCAGGTCTTTTGATTCCCCCCGTAGCCAGTGTTCTGCTCATGCACATGAACGTGCACCCCGTCAAGGCCGCGGGCGACGGACACGGTGTCGTCCCGACTGCGGTCGTCCACGAGGATGATCAAATCCGCCAACTCTTGCTCCCGCACCTCGTCGTAGGTTTGGCGCAAGGTTTTGGCGGCATTGTAAGCCGGCATGACGACAACGACTTTTTTTCCGCGATACATGGCGGCGAGAGAGTGCCGACGGCGGCGGCAGGTGAGAAGCCGAAAGTGTTGCGTTGCGCGCGCGGCCAGCAAAATCGGAGCAGGGATACCACTGCCTTCCACCGCACCCGAAACTGGATGACTAGATGACGAACAGCAACGCACAACCGCATCAGTCAAAGAACTCTTTGACTGACAAATCGAGGCATCCAGCTACAGTCCCGTGCAGGTCGCATTGATGGAATCGTTCAGCATGGAACTCGTTGCCAAAGCAGCCGCCGTTGAAGACGTCCATCCCTGGCGCGATCTGTATCGCCTGGAGATGGGTTGCCAGATCATCCATGATTCGATCCACTGCCGCCCCGGGTGGACGCAGGAATATTTCCTCTTCGCGGGAGATGCCAAGGTTGGTTATGGCTCGATTGCCATCGCCGGGCCGTGGAAAGACAAGCCAACGGTCTATGAGTTCTATGTTGCGCCGCAGTTCCGGTTGCGGCTGTTCGACCTGTTTTCGGCGCTACTAACGGCGAGTGGTGCGGCCGCGATTGAGACCCAGAGCAATGATGTGCTGTTGACCGGCATGCTGCATACTTTCGCTCCGACCGTGATGAGTGAAAGCATTCTTTTCCAAGACAAGTTCACCACAACGCTGGCACCGGTGGGTACTGTTTTTCGAAGTGCCACAGCAGCGGACAGCTTGGACGTTTCGCCGGACCAACTGAAGTGGCACGGCGTGGTAGAGGTCGAAAGCAAGGTCGCCGCGACCGGCGGCATTCTTTTTCACTATAACCGGCCTTATGGCGACATTTACATGGAAGTAGCGGAGCCGTTTCGGAGGCGCGGTCTGGGCTCCTTCTTGGTGCAGGAGTTGAAACGCCTTTGCTACGCGGGCGGAAATGTCCCAGCGGCGCGCTGCAATCCGGGCAACCTCGCGAGTCGCCGGACGCTTCAGAAGGCCGGCTTTGTGCCGTGCGGACACATTCTAACCGGCTCCGTTTCGCCCTGATCTGGTTTACGGCACACCGGTGTTCGCGCCCGGCACGCGGAAGGCAACGTAGTAAAATCCTTTCGCCGCCTTGGCTTCCAGATAGACATTGAGCGTCCCTTCGCTGCTGGCGGTGATCTTGTTCGTGTCGATGGCACCCGCCGGCGACAAAGCAAACGGCAGCGCGGACCACGCGAGGTCGCCCAAGGTGGGATTGCGATAGACTTCATAGGTGTACCCCGCATAGGCGGGAAGGCTGATCTGGAAGCGCCGACTGCTGCCCAGCCCCGCCACCGTAACCCCGGCAATCACCAGACTCCCGCCATTCGGATACGTAGATTCCACAGGGGTGAACTGACTGACAAAATCCCACGCCGTTTGCACCTCGCCGGTGGTTGTGCCGGGGACGGGAGTATAGGTCAGGTTTACGGACGAACGCTGCGCGGCGTCCGTGATGCCGGTGAAAACCGTGTCATTGGGATTCTGGATGGCAAACACGTTGCCGTTCAAGTCATACGCGGTTCGTTCCCAAAAGTCTGAGTCGTCGAGTGAACCAACCGGCCCGGCAATGTGACGCCCCAGTGATAATGGCGCGTGCGCCCGTTGTAGAGACCCGCCTTCACAGTGCGGAATTTGAATTGCCCGGTCGCACCGGTGAGAAACTGGCCAAAGCCCG
>JANYBF010000170.1 GCA_025360895.1 Verrucomicrobiota bacterium | reverse complement strand
ATCCAAAAAATCAGTGGGCGGAAAGAAAACAGCGGCGGCCCGGACTTGGGTGCCGACGCGCAGCAACGGTTGGTTGGCTTCGGGTTTGCCTTCCTCGGGCGTGACCGCTACCAACGTCGCCAGATGTCCGCCCGCTGAAGCACCGGTGAGACCGAGCCGTTCCGGGTCAATTTTATACTCGGCCGCGTGCAGTTTAACGTAGCGGATCCCCATTCTTACATGCGTGGCCATCTCCAAACCCGTATAGCGGGTGCGCGAGCCGGGGCGGATCGCAAAGACCGTATAACCGCGGGTGCAGAAAATCCGATACAACTGTGCCAGGGTATGATCCCGAATTTTGCTGCGGTCGGAGTGCCACGCGCCGCTGACCACGTCCACGATCGCCAGCCCATTGGGCTTTTCCTTGGGCGTAAAGACATCCATCAGCAAGCCCGTGCCATGCACTTCGCCATAGACCACGTCCTGCTTTTGCTCATAGGGCAGGGAAAAAGAATCTTGGGCCACGCCGCCCAAGACCGCCACGAAGTTAAGCCCGAAGGCGATCAAAACGCATTTGATGATTTTCATAATGAGTACGGAAACGGAGTGAATCTAGTTGGTTGGCGGGCGCAGATATTGATCAAACCAGTTTACGAATTGCCGGATGTCCCACAGCATGCTCAGCCAGCCGTGCTTTCCATCGGGGTGGATGACCACTTCCACGGTGCGCCCGAATTTGCGCGCCTCGGCCTGAAAGCGCTCGGACTGATCCAGCGGCACGAGCGTATCGGCGTCGCCGTGGTAGATCAACGTCGGCGGCAGATTCGAGTTCACATAGAAAATTGGCGACAACTCGTGGCCGATGACTTTCCAAACCGCGAGGTTGGTGGCATTTGGGCCGAAGCCTTTCACGAAACTTTTCGGTGGACCGTCGTCGTGCAGATTCTCGGTGGAGTTGCCGAGATTGATCAGGTCGGTGACCGGATAGAAAATGGCGACCGCTTGGACCGCGCTGCTTTCGCGGTCCACCAGATCAGCGGCGCCGGTCAGGCCCGGGCCGCCGCGGGTAGCGAGCATAAGGCTGAGATGACCTCCAGAACTGCCTCCGGTGACCCCCAACCGCCCGGGGTCCACGCCGTACTGGCGGGCGTTATGCCGGATGTAACGCACCGCGCGGTTCACATCCTCGGTGATTTCCATGATGGTCGCCTCGGGTTGGGAGATGTGACACACCGCGAACACCGTGTAGCCGCGCCGCAAAAGCGGCGCCACCATCCATGGACGAAACGCATTCGTGCCTGACTTCCACCCGCCGCTGACCATCAGCACCACGCCGATGCCATTGGGTTTGGCGGGGCGAACCACATCCAGCGTCAGATCCCGGCCATGACGTTGACCATAAACCAACCCACTGGTTCGCTCGAAGCTCGGGTGGAAATAAATCCATACCGAACCAACACCCACGATGACGACGATTACCACCGTCGCCAAAATTTTCAAAAGCACGCGAACCAGCCGTGGCAATTTCATCGCACGAATTTTCCAAACCGGCCCGACCAACAAAAGCGGCACCGATGCATGAGCTAGCGCGCCGCCGAGGGCGCTTTTTCTGGCTGCAACAATTCGCCGAGGTTGTAGTGGGTGTAGCGGGTGTGGGCGGCGGGATTCTCCGAGTCGGCATTGGCCACCCAGAAATCAAGAGTCTCTGGCTCGAAGAGAACGGAGTGGATGTTGGAGGTCATGCAGACCGGACGTTTCATGAGATCGCGCGCACCTTGGGCATCGAACTTTCCGTAACCCGCCTTCACCCGCTGGGCGAGTTCCTCGTAGCGGTCGCCGGCGGACACCAGGACGGTGTCCGGGGTGCCGTGCGGCAGGAGCGGATGGCTGTCACCCGGCCAAATCGTTTCGAATTTGTCTGGAGTGGCGGCGATGCCCACGGCGCGTTTGGATTTCGCATCCGCGATGACGTAATAATATTCACAGGTGCGCGGCCCCTTGCGCATGATGGCTACGGCTTCCTCCAATATGTTGGCCTTTTCCATGACTTCGCGCACCAGTTGGGCCATCGGCTTGCCATCCCAATTACCTTCGCCGCGGCCGCCCATCTCGCCGATGGAAATATGCTTTTCATTCATGGCGGTCACCGAACCCACGAAGCCAGCGTAGCCAACATTGACCCAGGCGTTGCCCTGGTCAGGTTGGGTGACGATGACCGTGGCATTCTGCTCCAGGCCCATCCCGCGCAGATAATCCAGAATACGTCCGTGATACATCTTGCCCCCGACGGTAGCCTCGCCGAACAGCGCAAAACCGCTGCAATGAAACAGCTCGGGAAAGAAATTGGCGAGGCGCACCTCTTCGCGCGGAAGTCCAGCGGCGTCGGCCAGCGCATCCATCTCGCGGAAGTAGCGGTCGTCCGTAAATGGCGCGACCCGCTTCTGGGCGGACTCAATTTCACCGAAAAACCAAGTGCCCTTGTCAAACGAGCTGCCCACACCGACGCCGAAAAGCATCTGGTCCACGAGGTGGCGGACTTCCTTCTTCATCAGCGTCCCGTGCTGCCGGCCGATTTCCTCGGGCGTCCCTTTGAGAAACAAAACGCGCGTGCCGTCAATCAACTCCAGGCGGCCGTTACCTTCCCGGGCCACGACGCGGCGCTCGCCGGTGGCAGGTCCGAGGGTGGGGATTTTTTCGGCCAGCAACATGCCCACCGCCACCGACAGGAAGCGCGTCAAATGCGATTGTGCCACCGTTTCAATTTTGTCGCCGCCGGCCGGCTTGAGTTTCCATCGCTCGGCCGGCCAAGCGGCTTCGAACTGGGGATTCACGACTTCCAGTTGCACGTCGGTTTTGCCCTCGCGGTAGCTGATGCGCAAAGGCAGAAAATCACTTTCCCGCACCGCAAACTGGACCGTGGCCTTCGGCACGTTGAAGGCATCAACAGCCTCCGGCGTGGGCGTCGCTGTGAAAACGCGGCAGGGCACGCCGCCGATGGTTTCATTGGGCCAGGCTTCCGTCTTCACCAACAATGGCAGCATGACGAGTTGGTCGGCGGCGACCGGGAGTTTGATCGGGCCCAACCGGGACGGAGCCTTCCGTTCCGGTGCGCTGGTGAATTGCGCCACCGCCGGCGAACCAATCAGACCGAACTTCTTGGCGGGAACGTGCACCCACAGTTCCTGCTGATCCCGGCCGGCCACGAAATCCTGACCGTCCCATTGAGCGGCGATGCGCAGATGATCCGGCGACTGAAAAGCGAGCGTCACCGTGCGGCCCTGAAACTCTTCGGGCAAACCATCCGCTTTGAGGATTTTCAACGTGGCGGTGAATGTGCGGGAGGTCTCATTGTTCGGGGTCTCGAAGATTTGAGCGACCCGCGTCAGGGCGCCGGTCAACAGCCGGGCGGGTGAATTGGTATCCGGTTGCTGGGCAGGGGACAAGCAGGGCAAGCCGAGGGCCAGAGTCAGGCAAAGGGTGAGGCGCAGGTTTTTCATGTCAATTATTGGTCGGGAAAATGGAGCAGTTTTGAGCGTTTGTCACGAACAGAGCAAGTGAGAGATTTCTCACGTCAGCCCCAATTTTTTTAACATGCAGTCAGGCCAGCAGCCCCTGGACAACGTCGCCATGCACATCCGTCAGCCGGAAATCCCGGCCTTGAAACCGATACGTCAGTTTCGTGTGATCAAACCCGAGCAGGTGCAGCAAGGTGGCGTTCAGATCGTGGACGTGGACCGGGTCGCGCGCGACGTTGAAACCGAGGTCGTCGGTTGCGCCATGTACGTAGCCGCGTTTCACGCCGCCGCCCGCGAGCCAGAGGCTGAAGGCGCGGTTATGGTGGTCGCGGCCGTCGTTGCCACCCTGCACCATCGGCGTGCGTCCGAACTCCCCGCCCCAGATGACGAGCGTATCGTCGAGCAGGCCGCGCTGCTTGAGGTCCTTCACCAGCGCGGCGCTGGCCTGGTCTGTGTCCTTGCAATTATTCTTGATACCGCTGGTCAGATCCCCGTGTTGATCCCAGGCCTCGTGAAAAAGTTGCACAAAACGGACCCCGCGCTCGGCAAGCCGTCGGGCGAGCAGGCAGTTGCGGGCGAAACCGGGCTGCTTGGGGTCCTTAATGCCGTACAACTCCAGCACGGATTGCGGCTCCGATGACAGATCCATCAATTCAGGGGCACTGCTCTGGAGTTGATAGGCGAGTTCGTAGTTCTGAATGCGCGCGGTAGCCTCGGGGTCGCCGTGTTCGCTAAGCGCGATCGAGTTTAATCGTTGCAAGGTATCGAGGGAGGCGCGTTGAGTTTCGACATCGTAGCCTTTGGGATTGGAGAGATAGAGCACGGGATCGCCGGTGGGGCGAAACGGAATGCCGCCATAGACGGTGGGCAGGAAACCGCAACCGTAGTTGCTGGCGCCGCCGCTGGTGCCCTTGGCGCTGGTGAGCACCACGTAACCGGGCAGGTTCTCGCTCTGGCTGCCCAGGCCATAGATCGTCCACGCCCCGAAGCTGGGCCGGCCGAACAGTTGCGAGCCGGTGTTCATCATGATCTGGGCGGGCGCATGGTTCACCGCCTCGGTCTGCATCGTGCGGATGAGGCAGATGTCGTCGGCGACTTCGCCGAGATGCGGGAGCGTTTCGCTCAACTCCATCCCGCATTTGCCCTGGGGGGAGAATTTGTATTTGCCGCCCAGCAACGCGGAGTTGGGCTTGATGAACGCGGCGCGGTAATCTTTGAGCAACTCGGCGGGCGGCAACTGGCCATTGCGTTTGGTCAACTCCGGTTTGGGGTCGAATAGTTCCAGGTGACTCGGCGCGCCGGCCTGGAAAAGATAGATCACGCGTTTGGCCTTGGGGGTGTAGTGCGGCTCGCGTGGAGCGAGCGGGTTCGGCAACGCCGGGCTGGCCAGGGCGTCGCGTCGGAGCAGTGAATGCAAGGCAATGCCCGCGAGACCGACGCCGCATTCGCGCAAGAACCAGCGGCGGGTGGTGAGCCGGGCAACTTCAGCGCGGAGTTCTTTGCGGATGTTCATAATCAATTCTTGGTGAGCGTTTCGTCCAGGTTGAGCAGCACGCGGGCGGCGATGGTCCACGCCGCGGCGTCTTGCGGGGTGGTTCCCGCGGGCAGTTCGAGGTGTTTGTCGGCGTCGCCCGTCGCAACTTCGATGGCCGGCAGCCAGCCATCGGCCAGTTGTTTGCGGCGCGAGGTCACCAGCTTGAGCAGTTCCGTGCGTTCAACGGACTTCACCCCGCGCGCGGTGCAAAGCCGGTAGGCGTAGTCCGCGCGTTCGGCGTCGGTCCCGCCGCCTTCGCGCAGAATGCGCAACGCCAGGGCTTGCGAAGCTTCGACGAAAATCGGCTCATTCAACGAAGTGAGCGCGGCCAGCGGCGTGTTCGAGCGCGGCCGCCGGACGCAGGCAACGTCGGCGGTGGGCGCATCGAAATTGGAGAGCGCAGGGTCGGGCATGGAGCGTTTCCGGAAAACGTAGAGCGCGCGTCGGTAGCGTTCCGGCCCCGTGGCGACGGGCCATTCGGGTTTGACATAATTGAAATCAATCACGTTTTGTGGCACCGGCGGAAAGATGCTGGGACCGCCGATCTTGTCCGTCAACAGGCCGGACGTGCCGAGCGCAATGTCTCGCACCACTTCCGCCTCGGCGCGAAAGCGCGGGCCGCGCGCGAGCAGCCGGTTGCGCGGGTCTTTTTCGAGCAACGCGGGCGTGGCCCGCGAGGTTTGCCGGTACGCCACCGAGGTGACGAGGGTGCGGATGAGGTGCTTCTGGCTCCAATCGTGTTCCATGAAGTCCACGGCCAGCCAGTCGAGCAATTCCGGATGGGATGGGGCCGCCGCGCGGGTGCCGAAGTCTTCGGCGGTCTCGACAATCCCCACGCCGAAGATCGCTTGCCAGACCCGGTTCACGGCCACCCGCGCGGTCAGCGGAGATCGCTTGTCCGCCAGCCAGTGCGCAAAGGCGAGCCGCGTCGGGGGCTCGCCCACCGGCAGCGGGTGCAACACGGCGGGCACTTGCGGGGTGACGCGTTCTTTCGGATTCTCCCACCCACCCCGATCCAGGCGAAAGGTCTCACGATAATAATCCGGGCTACGCTCGGCGAGGTTCAGAATGGAAGTTTGGGCTTCGGGGAATTGTTTCCAAAGCACCACCATCTCGTCGTTGAACGGCTTGAACTCCGGCACGCTTTGGCACCAGGCGATGAAAATCTCCGCCGCTTGTTCCGCCGTGCGCCGTGCGCGGGGCGTCTGCAGGGCGAGGACGGCCGCGTACGGGGTGGTGCTCGCTTTCGGATCCGGTGTGCTGGTGAGCGCGATGCGGAAACGACCAATCATCGTGGTCTTCGAGCCGTTGTCGTCGCCACCGTGATTTTGGCGCAGGGAGAACTTGAGTTTCGCGCCGGGCGGCAGCGTGAGCGGCTTTTCAAATTGAACCACGGCTACGGATTCGGTGTTGCGTCGGCCCACGCCGCGGTCCGCCCGCCACGCGGTCAGATCGTTGGCATCCGCAAGGAATGACGCGGGGCCGCAGGTACGTTTTGCATCCTTGTCGGCGGACTTGTTGGCCCACTCCGGCTCCATCGCATGTTCCGGCTCGGAAAAGTCGGCGGTGGCATTGACAAGTTTCAACTTGTCCCAGGTGTTCGTGCCCGGCGGCTGGGTTTCCACCACCAGTTCGGTGAGCGCCCAGGTGCCTTTGAAGCTGCGCCCCGGTCCGCCGAACGGCAGGTCGCCATGCGTCAGAATCTCGAGCCGAATGCCCGTGACGTTCGTCACTGCGGGCTCCGTGATCATGTAATTATCGCCGGAAATTGTGCGATGGCCGAGCGTGAGGATGGATTTGTCGGGCAACGACACGGGATGGTTGAGTTCCGTGGTGGAATGGAGGACGGTAGCGTCGAGAATTTCCCAGGTCGTCTGCTGCTGGCGGTGCCATTCCTCCGTTTCCCACGTCGCAAGCCGTTCGACCCAGTCGGGTGACTGTTTTTTCCAGCGCGCCGCCACCGCGGCCAGGCCCGCGCGCACCTCGCCGATTTTCTGCTCCTGCGCGGCCGAGTACACCCACGACTGCGCTTCGTAGGTGTTGTTGAGGAAAGCGAACAGGCCGAAATACTCCGTATGCGAGATGGGATCGAATTTGTGCGTATGACACTGCGCGCACTGGATGGTCAGCCCGAGGGTGCTTTTGCCGATGGTGTCAAGGCGGTCGAACATCCCCTCCATGCGGAACTGCTCCGGGACGATGGCGCCTTCCTCATTGATCATGCCGTTGCGAAGGAAGCCGGTGGCGATGAGTTGCGCTGGCGTGTGATTGGGCAGGAGGTCGCCGGCGATTTGCTCGATCAGGAACTGGTCGTACGGCTGGTCATGGTTCAACGATTGAATCACCCAGTCGCGCCAGGCCCATTGCTCGCGTGGGTGATCTTTTTCGTAGCCGTTGGTGTCGGCGTAACGGGCCGCGTCCAACCACGACCGGGCCCATTTCTCACCGTAATGCTCGCTCGCCAGCAACCGGTCGGTGAGCGCGGCAACGGCCACCGGCAAATCTTTGCCCGCCGCGCAGGAAAACTTCGCCACTTCCGCCGGTGACGGCGGCAGGCCGATCAGGTCGAGATAAAGCCGGCGACACAATTGTTCCGGCGCAGCCGTGGGTGAAAATTTCAAACCTTCCTTCGCTAGGCGTGCGCTGATAAATGCATCCACCGGCGACAGGCGGGACTTCGCGCCGATCGTCGGCACCTGTGGTTTGACCGGCGACTCGAAAGCCCAGTGCTTGGAATAGGGGGCGCCCTCGGCGATCCAGCGGCGGAGTTTTTCCACGTCCGCAGGTTTCACGGGATGTTTCTCCTTCGTGGGCGGCATAACCTCATCGGCGTCCGGTGTGACGAGTCGGGCAATCAGCGCGCTCGCCTCGGCCTTGCCGGGCACGATGGCGGGGTCGCCCGATTTTCCACCTTTCAACGCGTCGTCCCGGACGTCGAGCCGGAGGTTGTTCTTGCGCTTCTGTTCATCGGGCCCGTGGCAGGTAAAGCAATGATCCGCGAGGATCGGCTGGATG
>JANYBF010000108.1 GCA_025360895.1 Verrucomicrobiota bacterium | reverse complement strand
ATGCTTCCTCGCCTACAATTCCGCGCGCCTCAAGGAAGCCTGCCAGTTGTTCACCGACCGCATGCTCGACCCCGACGTGACCATTGGCATGAGCATTTCTGGCGCGCTCACCCCGGCGGGCCTCGGTTGCTCCAGCATCATTCCGCTCATCAAAGCCGGGTTCGTGGACTGGATCGTTTCCACCGGCGCAAACCTTTACCACGATCTCCACTTCGCGCTGAATTACCCGGTTCATTCCGGCAGCTTCAAATTCGACGACACGGATCTGCGCGACAACGACCTCGTCCGCATCTACGACGTGGTGATCCCCTATTCCGACGGGCTGATGGCCACGGACGAATTGCTGCGTGAAATGTTTTGCCGGCCGGAATTTCAAAAGGAAATGGGCACCGCGGAATTGCATCATCTTATCGGCAAATACGCCGCCGAATGGGAGCGCAAAAACAAACTTAAGGACGTGTCCGTCATGGCGGCCGCTTATCGCGCGGGCGTCCCGTGCTATACCAGCTCGCCGGGTGATTCGACCATCGGCATGAACGTCGCGGGCGTGGAATTGCGCGGCAGCAAACTCCGCATGAACCCGTCCATTGATGTGAATGAAACCACCGCTATCGTGCTCGCGGCCAAACGCAATGGCGGCCGGAGCGGCGTGGTATTGTGGGGCGGCGGCAGCCCGAAGAATTTCACGCTCCAGACCGAGCCGCAGATTCAGGAAGTACTGCGCATGAAGGAAGTCGGACAGGATTTCTTCATCCAGGTCACCGATGCCCGCCCCGACACCGGCGGCCTGAGCGGCGCGACACCGGGCGAAGCCGTGAGCTGGGGCAAGGTGGACCCGAACCGCCTGCCCGACGCCGTGGTTTGTTACACGGACACGACCATCGCCATGCCCATCCTGACGCACTACGCGCTGGCGAAACACAAGCCACGCAAGTTGAAACGTCTCTACGATGAACGCGGTAAAATCATGAAAGCGCTCACGAAGGAATACTTTGCCCACAACAAAGTGAAGATGCTGGACGGTAGCGAACCGGTATTTTGATTCGCGATTTGTGACCGACGACAAGCTCACGGGCCGGAGGCAACTCCGGCCCGTTTTTGTTTGTATGCTCGCCGAAAAATCGTAGCCGGTGGCGTAAGGAGGCGGATTCCGGCCTTTACGTTTGAAAAATTGGTAACGTCTGGCGTGATTTGCTTCTGAAGACTGTGTATGGATACAAAAGTGAGCACCACGCCGGATAAGGCGCCCAAATGCCCGCAATGTGGCACGCCGCTGCCCTTCAACTCGCTAGCCGGCCTGTGCCCCGCCTGCCTGCTCCAGCAAGGCGCGGCAGCGGACACCGGCACAGAAGGCAAACAACCGCCCTTCAGTCCGCCACCCGTCGCCGAACTTGCGCCGCTCTTTCCGCAACTGGAAATCCTCGAACTCATCGGCAAAGGCGGCATGGGCGCGGTTTACAAGGCGCGGCAGAAACAACTTGATCGAGTGGTCGCGCTGAAAATTCTCCCGCCCGGCATTGGGGATGACCCTGCGTTTGCCGAACGTTTCACTCGCGAAGCCAAGGCCCTGGCCAAGTTGAACCATCCAGGGATTGTGACGCTGTATGAGTTTGGCAAAGTGGGTAGCCGCCGAGGTAATGAGGCGGAACTTGGCCAGCTTCAGACCCAAACCCCGCCTCCTCACGTCGGCGGCTACGACATTTATTTCTTCCTCATGGAGTTCGTGGATGGCGTAAACCTGCGGCAACTCCTGCAAAGCGGTCGCGTTTCGCCACGCGAGGCGCTGGCCATTGTGCCGCAGATTTGCGACGCGCTGCAATTCGCCCACGATCTGGGCATCGTTCACCGCGACATCAAGCCGGAGAACATTTTGCTGGATCGCCGGGGCCGCGTGAAAGTGGCGGATTTTGGCCTGGCGAAAATTGTGGGAGCGGAGCGCGGCTCTGCGAACCGCAGCGACGGCGAAGACCCGGGCGCAACTGGATATCCCGAATTATCCGTCACGAGTGAGAGTGCTGCGGGTCACAGACCCGCGCTCCAATCCCTCACCGGTGCCGGCAAAGTCATGGGCACCCCCAACTACATGGCCCCCGAGCAGATCTCGCATCCCGCCGACGTGGATCATCGCGCTGACATTTACGCGCTGGGCGTGGTGTTTTACCAGATGCTCACCGGCGAACTGCCCGGCCAAGGCCTCGAACCGCCGTCCCGGAAAGTTCAAATTGATGTTCGCCTCGACGAAGTCGTGTTGCGGGCGTTGGAGAAAAATCCTGAACGCCGCTTCCAACAAGTCAGCGAAGTGAAGACCTGCATGGAGACGATCGCGGCGACTTCGCCCGGTAGCAGCCGACGTGAGGAGGCTCAAACGGAAAGCGCAGAAGCCAGTGTTCGAAAACCGGAGATCGGGGATGAAAATCAGAGCCTCGTCACCCCGGTTGCTACAAGAGAAAAGCTCACCCCGCGTCAGATATTCACCCGCTCACTCGCAGTTGCTGCCGTTGTCTGGCTTTTGGTGTATGCGTTGACGGCGACAATAACGAGCCTGTTGCCCAGCACCTACGTCGGCACGGCGCGCGTCAGACTCGCTGGCAGTGGACCGATGCAAGGCTACGATCCCTACCTTCTCCAGAACGAATTCGCCCGTTTGGAATCCCCGCAGTTTCTCAAGCAAGTGACGGCGACGGCGAACTTAAGGACGCGCTGGAAGAATTCACTGTTTGGTGATGAAGAAACCCAAGCGGAGCAGATGGCCGTGCGGTTGCGCAATGCGCTTATGCTCCGCACCGTCCGTGGCACATCACTCATTGACATCGGTTTCGCCAGCGAGTCCGCGGGTGAAGCGGCAGAAATTGCCAACGACATTGCATCTCTCTATCGCGAACAATCGGGGGCGATGATTATTGAGTCAGCCAGAGTTCCGCTCCGTCCCGCTCGACCAAATCCGTTTTTGAATCTGGCCATCGGGGTGGTGGGTGGTGGTCTCCTTGGGTTGCTCGCTGGCGGCTTGACGGCGCTCTACCTCGCGTCGAAAAAGCCCCACGGCCCTGGGAGCAGCGGACGGGAGGAGGCTCAAACTCACAACACACGCCAGCCGGAAAGTTCGCTGACCCCAAAAACCGGGCAAAAGTTAAAGATCGTCGCCGCCTTGTTCCTGTTCGTCGGGTTGTGGAGCACAATGGATACGCTCTTCAGCAACGGCGTTCGCAACGTCACAATTATGCCTGGCGCATTGTTTCTCCCCGTTGGCATCGGGTTGTGGAACCGGCGCGAGTTCTGTCGCCGCGCGGCGGTCTGGTGTGTTTGGACTAGTTTCGTTTTCATGCTCATCATGCTCGGCTGGCTGTTCGGTAAAGCGTTTGGACTCTTTGCCGGCTTGGATGTAGTTGCCAAAATCCTGGGACAACCCATGAACAGTGCCGTTGGAGCGATGCTTACGTTTCTGATCTTTGCCGGGGAAGTCATCCTTTTGCCGTGGATATTTCTGGTTTTGATGCGTGATGAAGTGCGCACGGCCTGCCTTGAGCCATCACGAAGGCCCCGGCCATTGGTTGAATGGGGATTGGTGGTTTTGGTGGTATTGATCATGGCGGGTGGCGTGCGGCTGCCACTGCCTAATCGGTTACAAACCGGGGTGTATTTCACGAATCTCAAACCGAGGGATGCTGCCACCACGCAAACCGGCTTGCCCCAACTCGCGCCGGGTGAGAAACCGGCTGGCCTTGTCTTTGGCCCGGTGATTGAGCAAGTGGTCGGCAGGAATGGGGTGGATCTTGATGCCGGTCAGTCGGTGGATTCATCGAAGGCATTTCCGGGTCGCAACGAAGGTGAGATTGAACAGAGTGAATTGCCAGCGAGGCGAATGGAGCTTGGCGTGGATGTATTACCCACTGGACCAGCAACTCCAGGGTTGAAGGGAGTGAATCCGGGCTTTCTAGTCATTCTTTTAGATAACGACCAATGGGCACTCATGCCAGCGACTTTGCTCGTGCGAAAGTTTGATCTCCGTCGCGGCCTGCCGGCGGCCTGGATGACTTCAGGAGATGAACTGCCGCCAACGTACGGGTTCAAAACCCGCGAGGGAAGCATCGGTCTGCTGCAAATCACCGGCTTCACCGACAACCTGCGCGGCGTGAAGCTCCGCTACAAGCTGGTGCAAAATGGACAGACCACATCTGCAGCGCCTAACTATCCCGGCGACTGGATTTGGGATTCACAAAGCTTTGACCGGGTGCCGCCCATTTTCCTACTGCGGCCATCCACCTTGCCGACAAATGCCATCTCCTTCGACATGTTTGGAAAAGAACGCTTTCTTGCGCGGGGTAAAACTTTGAAGGAGTTGATCGCCGTCGTGTGGTCGCAAAAGGATTCAACGGCAAACATCATTTTTGAATCCAATTTACCTGAGGACAAATACGATTTCATCGTCGCGGGCCAGCCCGAGTGGTGGAACAAATTGGAATCCGAAATCAACGAACGCTTCAAACTTGTAGCGCAAATCGAATCACATGTGAACGGCGGAGTGAAGATTCGCTACAAGCTGGTGCGTCAAGGGGGCGGCCAGGAAATCCAAAGGACAATGAGTGCGGTTGGTGGAATCCAACCAGATCCGATGGCAAATCAGCAAATAGCCCAACTGAAGTTCCAGTCCGCCACTCGCGAACTCGAAGCCGCCGAATCCCAATTCGCTGTCGGGCGAATTTCGCCGCTCGAACTCCAAAAAGTGAAAGTGGATCGCGACATTGCGACAGCGGAACTGAAGGGAGACATGGTGGAAGTCGCCCGGCTGAGACTCCAGTTCGCCGAGCAAGAACTTCAGGAAGCCAAGAAACGACTTGAGGTGGGGGCGATGACTCCGTCTGCTTACAAAAAACTGGAGTTTGCCCGCGATATCGCGGCAGCGGAATTGAAAGAAGATGCGGTAGAAGTTGCGCGCCTCAGACTTCAGGTTGCCGAGTTGGAGCTAACCGTTACCGAGAGCAGGCGCAACCTCGGTAATGTTACGCCGGCAGAGTATGAACAGGCAAAACTAACTCGTGACATCGCGGCGATAAATCTCCAACAGGTTCAAAAATCGAACGCGAAATGATTTGACCTCCAAATATTCCAGCCAGTCAGAGATGACGCCGGGCGACATCTTCGCCACAACGCATTGGTCGGTTGTGGTTTCGGCGGGCCAGCGGCACACACCGCAATCTGATCACGCGTTGGAAGAGCTTTGCCGCACCTACTGGTTTCCGCTCTACGCCTACGTCCGGCGGCGGGGTTACTCGAAGGAGGATGCCGAAGATCTCACGCAAACTTTCTTCGTGCGGTTTCTGGCCAAGAATTATCTCGAAGGATTGAGTGCCGAACGCGGACGTTTCCGCGCTTTCCTGCTGGCGTCGCTCAAACATTTTCTCGCCAACGAATGGGACAAGTCGCAACGCCAGAAACGCGGCGGTGGCGTGACGCTGCTGTCCCTCGACTGGCAGACGGCGGACACACAATTTCAAATCGCCGCCGCGAACGAGCCGAGTCCGGAGAAAGCCTTCGATCGCGAGTGGGCGCTGGCGTTGCTCGCGTGTGTGATCGAGCGCTTGCGCGCCGAGTGCGCGGCGGAGAACCATGCCCGGTTGTTCGAGGTGCTGATAGTTTTTCTCACGGTTGGCAAGAGCGCGATTTCCTACAACCAGGCCGCCGCCGAACTGCGTATTTCCGAAGGCGCGGTGCGCGTGGCGGTGCACCGCCTCCGGCGGCGTTATCGCGAAGTATTGCGCGAGGAAATCACCCAGACGTTGAGCGATCCCGCAAACGTGGCCGAGGAAATGCAGGCGTTGTTCAGCGCGTTTGCTCCGTAGCGGAAACGGGCAGCCCAACGCGGGGTGACTCTAACGGAGAAACGCCGGGAGCGCAGAGGAACGCCGGGCGTCAATGGCGCTCCGCGTTACTCCGCGTCCTCAGCGCCCCTGCGTTTACTCTGCTGCCGGCTGATTTTTCTTGTGCCGCCAGCACAAACACCCTAAGCCGCGTCGGTAATTCGATTCTGTCATGACGAAAAAACAACTTCAGTCACTCGCGAAGCAACACGGCACGCCGCTCGTGATTGTGGATCACGACGAAATCCGTCGGAACCATGCTGCGTTCCGCAAACACCTGCCGCGCGTGCAATGTTACTTCGCCGTGAAGGCGAATGCCGAGCCGGCCATCGTGCGGACGCTTTACAAGGCGGGCGCGAGTTTCGATGTGGCGTCGCTGCCGGAGTTCATGCTGGTCTATGAAAACATCAAGAAACTGCCCGCAAAGGCGCAGCAGGATTTCATCTGGGACAAGATCATTTACGCCAATCCGACGAAGCCGAAGGAAACGTTGCTGGCCTTGGATAAATACAAGCCGCTTGTCACCTACGACAACGTGACCGAGTTGGACAAGATTCAGAAGTACGCCCCGCACGCGGGCGTGGTGTTGCGGCTCGCGGTGGCGAACACCGGTTCGCAATGTGAACTCTCGAACAAGTTCGGTTGCGAACCGGGCGAAGCAGTGGATTTGATTATTGCGGCGCTCAAGCGCGGATTGGTGGTCGAAGGGTTGAGTTTCCACGTCGGAAGCCAATGCACGAACTTTGAGAATTTTGTGCAGGCGTTCAACACTGCCGCCGCGGTGATGAAGGAATCGCGCGAGCGCGGGCACGAAATCAAGATTCTCGACATCGGCGGCGGCTTTCCCGCGTCGTACAACAAGCATGTGCGGCCGTTTCCCGAACTGGCGCGGGTGATCAATGCGGAGATTGCCCGGCTGTTTCCGGCGGACATCCAGATTCTGGCCGAGCCGGGCCGCTTTCTAGTGGCGACGGCGGCGACGAGCGTGGCGCGCGTCATAGGCAAGGCGGTGCGCAACGGCAAGCGCTGTTATTACATTGACGACAGCGTTTATCACACGTTCAGCGGAATCATCTTCGACCATTGCCAGTATCCGTTGAAGGCGTTCAAGAGTGGGAAGAAGGAAGTGTGCGCGGTGTTTGGACAAACGTGCGATGGGCTGGATTGCATTTCTCAATCGGACCTGTTGCCTGACCTCGAAGTGGACGATCTCGTCTATGCCGAAAACATCGGTGCCTATGGCAGCGCGTCGGCGACTTACTTCAATGGGTTTCCGCCGGCAAAGATCGTGCATGTGAACGCTTGAAATCCTGAGCGAGGGCTGGTCCGCCATTTTTCACCTTTGAAGTTCAGTTCGCCGGCGGTTACTCTGCGGGCATGTCACGAAAGGCGGCAACAGAATCAGAGCATCACGGCTTCGCGGATGTCATCGGCGTGGCGCTGCTGGCGGTCGCGCTGTTGCTGCTCGTGGCACAG
>JANYBF010000106.1 GCA_025360895.1 Verrucomicrobiota bacterium | reverse complement strand
ACCGTTCCTTCAAGGCGCTGACTTCCGCCACGCTGTGTTGCTGGCGTAGGGCTTGGCGTCCGGCGGCCGCGAGCTTTGGGTCGCGCGCCTGCCGTTCGGTTTGATACAAGCGGCCAATGCGTTCCACCACGTCGCGCGCGGGTGGCGCGGCTTCGGCAGCGACTTCCGCGCGGGGCCCGCTCGGCTCCAGCTCGAGCCGCGTGAGCTGGGTGGCGGCAAGTTGCGCCGCCTTGGGCCCGTATTTGTCCAGGCGCAACAGCCGGATCGCTTCCTTGCGCAACTTGACTTCCACCGTCAACCGGCGGCGTTCGGACTCGGCCTCAGCGCGCTCAACGCGGAATTTTTCGCGCGCCCCCAAGACGCCTTGAAACACCGCACGAAGCGGTGCGGAAAGCGTGTGGAGATCGAGCGGTGCGGCCAGGTTTTACTGCGGAAAAGTCTCGCAAAACCGCCGTAAAAAAGCGAGCGGAAAGATGCAAAAAAGCCAATAAATATACGGGCATTATTCACTCGGCACGCCCCCAGTTCTGGCGCGCCACCCGCGTCCGTTCCCACCCGCCCAAGAGCCGCGCCAACGCGGCCGCACTCAACCGCACCCTGGGGCCTACCGCAACCTCCGGCCAGGTGAATCGCCCGCGCGCCAGCCGCTTGGCGCACACCCCCAATCCAGTCCCGGCGAAGCAAAGCCCCTTGAGCCGGTTGCGCGCTTGGTTGCAAAAGAGAAACAGATGACCCGAACGCGGATCCGCGGCCAGTTGGGAACGCACCCGGCCGTGCCGCCCGTCGAAGGAGCGGCGCAGATCGGTGGCCCCCGGGGCCAGAAAAACGCGCGTGGCCGGCCCCGGCACGATCATCGCAACGCCGCCCGCACCACGACGAGCAGGGCAAAGACTTCGTCCGCCTCGAACCCGGCGGACACCGAGACCGGCGCGCCATCCGGCAGGTACACTGCGAACGCGGCGCCGCCACCGGAACCGGGCGGCACCAGGTGGGGCGATGCCCCCTTGCGGGGCGGTTTGAGTTGAACCTCTGTCAAGCCGGCGGATTTGCGTTTCATCCCGCCGAGTTTGTCACCCGCACCGCCCCGCGCCCAGTGGGTTGGGCCGGACGGATATCAACAAACTTGTTGCGAGGTCGCCAGTATGGGCGTAAAACAGTTCCGTTAGTTAGTCGTTTAGCGGTAAAATTACGTCGGTTGGCACAACGCAAATCTCGGTTCCTCACCAATTAGTTGTGCGGTCGGCGGGCTGTGCCCCAGTATCTTGTGGTTTTTACCTTTACAGGGCCTGGCTGGTTTGGTTTGTTCTCAACCCACAATAGTCATGTATCTCAAGAACTTAACGGTATTGGGTTTTAAGTCCTTCGCGGACAAAACCTCATTGAATTTTCAACCAGGCGTTACCGCCATTGTCGGGCCGAACGGCTGCGGCAAATCGAACGTCTCGGACGCCATTCGCTGGGTGCTCGGCGAGCAATCGGCCAAAGCCCTGCGCGGTGGCGAAATGGCCGACGTGATCTTCAACGGCACCGATGGGCGCAAGCCGCTCGGCATGGCGGAAGTCTCGATCACCCTCGGCGGGGTGGATGCCGAGAATCTCAGCGCGGCGGGTGTTGCCGTTGCTTACAACGAAGTCACCGTCACGCGGCGCGTGTTCCGCGACGGCGGCAGCGAGTATTTCATCAACCGCACGCCCTGTCGCCTTAAGGACATCCAGCAACTGTTCATGGGGACGGGCATCGGGCGCACGAGCTACAGCATCATGGCGCAGGGCAACATCACGCAGATTCTTTCGAGCAAACCGGAAGATCGCCGCATGGTGTTCGAGGAAGCCGCCGGCATCACCAAGTTCAAGAGCCAGAAAAAAGAGTCCCTGCGCAAACTCGAATACACCGAGCAGAATCTTTTGCGCGTCGCTGATCTGATCCGCGAAGTGAAGCGGCAAATCGGCTCGCTCCAGCGGCAGGCCGGCAAGGCGCGGCGGTTCAAGCAAATCCAAATCGAATTGCAGCATCTCGACACGCAGCTCGCCCGGCATCAACTCGATGTGTTGCTCGGTGAAGTGCGCGACCGGCAAACCGCCGCCAACAATCTCCGCAACGAAATCGAAACTGAATCCGCCGCCGTGCTGCGCGCCGAGGACGAAATCGCCCAACTCCGCGAACGTTTGTCGGAGCTGGAGCATGAGGTAGCCGCCACGCAACAACGTGGGCTGGAACTCAAGAGCGAGATGGATCGCCACGAAAGCCGGATCCAGTTCAACGAAGAACGCCTGCGCGAGTTTGCCGCCCAAAACACCAAGGCCACCGCCGACATCACCGAAGCCGAGGAGCGCAATCGCTTTGCATCCGACGAACTCACCTCGGTCCGGACCCGCATGGCTGCCTCTGAAGCCGCGCTGGCGCAGCACAAACAGATGCTGCAGTCACGTCAGACCGCACTACAAAAGAGCGAGACCGACATTCGCGGTGGTCAGGAGGAATTGCGTTCGGCCCAGTCCGATGCGTTCGCCGCCGCGCAGGATTTGACCCGCGTCCGGAATGAGATCAACGCGCTGGATTTGCAGAAGTCGGGCAATGTTGTGCGCCTCGAAAAGCTTTCCGCCGAAAAGATTCAACTGGAAGAGGAGCGCAGCGGACTGGAAGTGCGGCTCAACGCTTTTGCCACGAATGTGGAATCCGACAAACTGAGCGTGGCGACGAAGCGCGGGTCCGTGGAGCAGCGGCAGGCGCGCTTGAAGGAATTGCAGGGTGAGTTGCAGCAATCTTCCACCGAGCAAGACCAGCTTTTGCAGCAGCAAGCCGAGAAGCGTTCCCGCCTGAGCGTGCTCGAACAACTCGAAGGGTCACACGAAGGTTTCAGCGCTGGGGCCGTCGCGGTGTTACGCAAATCGCGCTCGGTCATCGGTTCGCTGGCGGACCGGATTCGCGTGCCGGATAATTACGTCGTGGCGATTGAAAACGCGCTGGGCCATCATCTGCAACTCGTGCTCACGGAGCAGCCAGAGTCCGCCCAGCAAATTCTCGCCGAACTCAGTACGAGCAAGGTTGGCCGGGCCAGCGTCGCGGCACTCGCCATCGAACATGCGGACGACAAGCAGCTCGCCTTCGCGGGTGAGTTGGCGCCGGGCTCGACCGGTTCAGAAGCCAAACCGCTGGTGACGGGCGAAGTCGTCCATGCGTTAAGCGTGGTGCAAAGCGATCCGTCGGTGGCCAAACTTTTGAAGTCCCTGCTCGGTCGGACCTTCATCGCTGCCGACCTCGGCACGGCCACCGCGCAAATCCAGAACGGTCACGCGGGTTGCGATTTCGTCACGTTGAGCGGCGATTTGTTGAGCCGGCACGGTATTTACACCGGCGGCTATTTGAATGGCAACGGCAACAGCAAGGCGCCGTCGTCCATTCTCGGTCGCAAAAACCAGATCACCGAACTGCAGGCGCACGTGGCCGAAATTCTGGAGCGCGTGGCCGAGGCGAGCCGCAAACGGGGTGCCTTGTTGAGCGAGCAGACGGAATTGCAGGCCAGCTTGCAGGAAGCGCAGAACGAGTTGCGCCACCAGGAAGTCGCCATCGCCACCCGCGAAGGCGAGTTCAATGCGTTGGAGAATTCGCGCCGCCTGCTGCACCAGAAGATTGATACCGTGGTTTACGAAGTGCAAAGCCTCGCCGCGCAGGAGCAGGAAGGCAACGCCAAGCGCGGGGCGCTGGTCGAGCGGGCGACGGCGCTGGAAACGCGTGAGTC
>JANYBF010000102.1 GCA_025360895.1 Verrucomicrobiota bacterium | reverse complement strand
CCGCGCGCGACGTGGTGGAACGCATTGGCCGCTTGTATCAAACCGAACGGCAGGCGCGCGACCCAAAGCTCGCGGCCGCCGGACGCCAAGCCCTACGCCAGCAACACAGCGTGGCGGAAGTCAGCGCCTTGAAGGAACGGTTGCAAGGGATCCGCGCGGCAGTATTGCCCGGCAGCCCGCTGGCCAAGGCGTGCGACTACGCGTTGCGCATCTGGGCGTTGGGGCGGCAGAACTGGCTGCACATCTGGCGACGAAAAAGCCGGGCCAAAGATCGCGGCGATCTGGAGCGTGCTGGCGACCTGCGAACGACTGGGCCTTGAGGCGCGGGAATATTTAATGGCCGGGCTACCCAAACTGGGCGGGACGAGCACTGCCGAAGTCAAACACCGGACCCCGCAAGCCTGGCCCCGCGCCCGTCAGCAGCCCGCCACCACCGCCAGCTGAACACCTCCACCGCCCCCATGGAATCGCCGGTCGGATACGTTTGACCAAGTGATCGCATTGTAGTTCGAGCGCAAGTCCGCCGTCGGCCGTCGGCCGTCTGCGGGTGATACGCGCCCTGATTCTCGTCGGTGGGGTGGCAGCGTTGATTGCGTACCTCCGCCGGCACTAGGACCTAACCCCCCTTCCGGGTGCGCCCGTTCGTCCGCGAGCCTCGGGCAAGAAGTCAGGTTACAATTTCCGGGCAGGTTCGGCAGCCTTGGCGGTGGACAATTGAAATCCCGCCGCCTCCTGTGAGTTGCGGACGTAGAGCTTGTCGCCGACCACCACCGGGTGGTTCCAAGTCTTGCCTTCGAGCGCCTTGAAGGAAGCCACTTCGACGAACTCTTTGGGATCGGCGCGCACCAGATGGCCTTGTCCATCCTCGGCGGCAACGAGCAGCAGGCCGGCGTTTTCCAACAGCAGCAGCTGGCCTTTGCCATAGCGGCCCCCTTTCCACATCCGGTCGCCGGTCTTGAGATCCAGGCACGTGAGGAAGCCACCGTCGTTGCCATAAATGTATCCCTGATAGGCCACCAGGTCCGAGAAATCAGGTTTCAGGTTACGGGAGGTCCAGAGTTCCTCGGCCCTGAGTTCGCCGTTGACCTTGGTAATGCGAATCGCTCGGGTGCCGACATTCATCGGAGTTCCGAGCAGCACGGTATCATCACCCACGACCCGCGGTTGCAGGGCGCGGTAGCCTTGGAACTTCCATTCGTAATTCAGCCGCACCTTGCCCGTCGCCGGTTCCACCAGCACCAGACCGTCATTGGAGAGCATCAGCACCAGTTCTTCGCCGGCAATGGTGTTCAATTGCGGCGAGGCGTAAGTATGATCGCCCGTCGCCGCCGACCACCGGAGCGCGCCGGTCTCGACATCGAACGCCAGCAGACCCTTGCCGTCCTTGCCACCGGCCCAGACGATCACATTGGAACCGATTACCAGTGGGGAACCGGCAAAGCCCCACATCGGCGCTATCCGGCTGGCGACCTCCTTCAAATCCTTCTGCCACACCACGGCGCCGGTCACCGGATTCAGTCGCAGGAACATTCCCGTCGCTCCGGTGACGAACAATCCGCCGTTCGCGAGCGTCGGCGTGGCGCGCGGACCGGGACCGCCCATCGCATCTTCGAGACGCGCTTCATACTGGCGGTTCCAGATTTCATCGCCCGACGCGGCATCGTAGCAAACGACCGTCTCCCTCGGGCCGCGTTGTTCCTGGGTGAACAGCAGATTGCCGGCGACGGCAAAGGACGACCAACCGGGACCGACGGGCACTTTCCAAAGTTGCTTGGGTCGCTGCTCGGACCAGTCGGTGGCGATCATCGGACCCTGATAGCTACCCGAACGATCGGCGCCGCGAAAGGCGGGCCACTCGGGATTCGCGAGCGCAAGATTCGTTTCGCCGGCAGACACATTTGGCTTGGGGGCGGCAGAACTGGTGGTTCGCGCGGCAAGCATTTGTGCTTCCGTCGTCGGTGACCAGCGCCAGTGCAACGTGAGCTGATATTCGCCATCCATGCCGTCGTTGCGAAGCAGAACGGAGAAACCGAATCCGGCGGCGGCCAGAAGCAAGGCCGCACTGGTTCGCGCGAGCGGACGGCGTTTTCGAAACCAGGCCGATCCTGCCACGAACGCGGTCATCCCCATCGGGAGCGTGACATAAATGGTGCCCGGTCCGCGCATCAGCGGTTCCACGAGTACGATGGCCAACGCAAACACGGCGATGAGTCCCAGAAAACCGAAGACGCGTTCCTTCCAGGTCGCCCGACTCACCGCCAGCCACCAGATGACCAGCAGCAGACAGCAAAGCATCGGCCCCATCATGGCGAACATCCAATACTTCGCCAAACCACCTTCGAGATAAGCCGGCAATAAACGAGCGCCGATCATCACTACGACCAGGATCACGGCGGGCCAGACGCGCAGGGGGCGCGGGGCCGATGGCTTGACGGGAGAATTGGATCCAGCCGGTGCAGCTTCGGTTTCGTTGCTCATGATTAAAATCCTTCAATAAGCGTTTGATGGATATTATCGGTTTCCAGGCCTCGAGTGAATGAAGTTTTGAGCATTTATTTCCCGGCTAGGATCATTGTGAGGGTGCGGATCCTGGATTGAGCACACCGTGCAGCTTGAGGCGGAGAAAATCAAACTGTGCACCCATGAATGAAGTTCTCGACGAGTTGCTAAAGGCCGATTTTGCAGCGGTCAACCACGGGCCTCGTCGCGAGCGGCGTCGCCTCGACCAGAATGAAGCGTAGCTTGGCAAAAAAAATTGAGCGCTTACCATTCCAGAGTTGACTGTGAATGAAGAATCGACCCTTCAGTGTTTTTGTAAAGCATCGCCCTGTCAGAACTGGTTTTCTGATCGATACGGGTGTCTTTCCACCTGGCTCTGATCGTTTCGAGGATTTGGTGGATGCAGTCGTGCGCCACAATTACATTCTGTGGGGGGGGGAGGACGAACCCGATCATCTTCTTCGCGGGGGAATCCTTGGCGTCGGACGACTGGAAACAACTTGAGACCGTGGATGTTGATTGCCTGAAGTCGTTCAGTCCGCTTCCTAAGCTTTTGGTTAAGCAACTGGACGAACGCCTGCAGCCATGGAGTATCGAAATCGATGACGTAACTCAGCCGAACTCTCGGACCCGTGTGGAATCTTATGGTGTCGTCTATCCGCCCACGCCAGAGAATCTTCGTCCCGTTCGTGACGCAAAATTATTACTTTTCGATTTTGCGCCGAATTGTGACCTGCTGGTGCAGCGATTTGTCCACCGGAATTTTGGCACCTATTACCAGTGGTTTGAGCACAACACGAACGCCGTTCGACGAGAAAGCTGGTTATCCAAGGTCAACTCAGCGTTATGCAGGCACTCGCTGCGCTGGCCTCAAATTCACTCGAGTCATTTTTCTATTCGCCCAGTCTGGATTTGTTTCAAGCGAGATCAACCGACCATTGGCACGAGATTGATATCGCAGCCGTTGCCGAAGGCGAACTCGTTGTGGGCGAGGTGAAAGGCGGGGAACGAGGCATTACACAAGCGGACTTTGCCGAGCTCGCTGAGATAGCCAAGGTCATTCGCCCGCAACGCGCCATCATATTTTTGCCCCACGAGAATGTCTCAAAGGATGTAGTGAAATGGCTTGGAGAAACAGAGAGAGAGTTATTGCCACATGGAATCAAAGCGCAGATATACGCATTGCCGAGCTTTTGAGGCGTGTAATCGCGCTTCTCAAAAGAGCCGTTGATAAACCGTGCGAGATCGGAGCGCGGAGCTTTCTGGCCATGTTACTGTCTCGATCGCCTTGCTCCTTCCTTTTGACCTGCCATTATGCGACAAGTTTTTCGAACTCCAACGCTGGAGGCCAATGACCAAAGCGATCATCTTCGATCTCGACAGTTGCCTCGCCGCGGCCACGAGGTTGGCGAGCAGTTGTTCGCCACGGCGTTTGCGGCCAACTACATTTGCGATCACTCAGTGTTGATGGCTTTGCCCTTGGCCGTCGGCAA
>JANYBF010000100.1 GCA_025360895.1 Verrucomicrobiota bacterium | reverse complement strand
GGATTTCTTGAGTTGCTCCTGCACATTTTCCGGCAGGCGATAGATCTGGCCAATGGCGTCGAGGCGGACGTTGTTCTTGTTCAGGTCAGGCGTTTCGGACTTGAGATAGTGGATGAGATATTTCATCAACGCGTCCACCTCGTCCTTGGGGCGATTCCAGTTTTCCGCCGAGAACGCGTAGAGCGTGAGATATTTGATGCCGAGATCACCCGCCGTTCGGATGGCGACGCGGGCTGACTCCGCGCCCTGGCGATGCCCCTCGATGCGGGGCAAATGGCGTTGCTTGGCCCACCGCCCGTTGCCGTCCATGATGATCGCGACGTGCTGGGGCAGTTGACCTTTGGCCTCGGAACTCAATGAAAGTGTCGCGGCACTCATGGAGCGATGCGTTGCCGGTTGAAGGTCGAAAGTTGGAAGTTAAAAAAGGCGGCCCGTGCCTGCACTACCAGCATGTAACTTTCAACCTTCAACTTGGAACTCATACAAAAATGGTCTGATCCCGGGCCGGACCAACCGAAGCGATGAATAACTTGGCCCCCGTCAATTCGGCAATCGCTTTCAGATAAGCGCGGGCTTTGGGCGGTAGTTGCTTCCACGTCTTCGCTTTGTGGGTCGGCGTGAGCCAGCCTTCAAACTCCGCATACACCGGTTCGCACGCGGCGAGAACTGCCGCGTCATTCGGCATGTAATCGTAACGCTTCTTCCCATGCCGGTAGGCCACACAGACCTTGATGGTTGCCACCGTATCCAGCCCATCAAGGTTGGTGACGGCCAGGTCGTCAATGCCGTTCACCATCGTCGCATGACGAGTGGCCACGGAATCAAACCAGCCGCAGCGCCGGGCGCGGCCCGTCGTTGCGCCGAACTCACGTCCCATCCCGTGCAGCAGATCGGAAATCTCCTGATTCTCTGTCGGCAACGGCCCTTCCCCGACGCGGGTGGTGTAGGCTTTGAGTACGCCCACCACGCGATCCATCCGATGCGGCGGCACGCCTGATCCCGTGCAGGCGCCGCCCGCCGTCGTGTTCGACGAGGTGACGAACGGGTAAGTGCCATGGTCAATATCCAGAAACGTTCCCTGCGCGCCTTCAAACAAAATGTCCTCACCGCGCCGCATCGCTTTGTGCAGCAGAACCACCGTGTTCTCCACAAACGGTTTCAAAAACTTTCCAGCTTTATTGTAGTCCGCCAACACCTGCTTAAACGAAACCGGTTGGCCCCCGAGCGCTTTGAGCACGCTGTTGCTTTCCTTGATGCGCAGCGAAAGCCTGGCTTCCAGTCGCGCCGGATCAATCAAATCCCCCATGCGCAGGCCGACGCGCGCGACCTTGTCGCCGTACGCCGGGCCGATCCCGCGCTTGGTCGTGCCGATCTTGTTTTTGCCTTTGAGCACCTCGCGCTGGGCATCCAGTTCCCGGTGATAGGGAAACACCACATGCGCCGTCTCGCTCACGACGAAGTTCCGGCCAACCTTGATCCCCATCTTTTGCAGGCCGGTGATCTCGCTGACCAGGCCGAGCGGATCAATCACCACGCCGTTGCCGATAACGCACAGCTTGTTCCGGCGCAGGATCCCGGACGGAATCAGGTGCAGGACGTATTTCTTCTTGCCGAGATAGACCGTGTGCCCGGCGTTGTTGCCGCCCGCGTAGCGAACGACCACATCCGCCCGCTCGGTCAGCACGTCAATTATTTTACCTTTGCCTTCGTCGCCCCACTGGGCGCCGACCAGAATCGTGTTTGCCATAAATTAAAACTGCGTCAGAACAACAAAAATCCCCGAACCGGAGTTCGGGGGCAAAGCATTTCCATCCCTGCCGTGAGAGGCTAAAAACCATCGCCCGCCATGTCAATCTTGCGCTGGGGCCGAAGTGGGGACTGAGAATATTGACCGAGTGGGTTTAAGTCATAATCCCAATTTGCCCGCCCAGCCGCCGCCGCCCGGGCCAAGCATGGTGAATCCGGCCATCCGCCACCGCCGGTGGGTCATTTCCGGCCGGCTTCAGTCAAAGGACAGCTTGCGATTCGAGGTCAAAGAAAGTAGAACACGGCGATGAATCGGATCATTCACTTTGCCAAAGCTTTCCCGACCAGGACGGGGACGGTATTTTTACTCGGGTTGCTGCTGAGTGCGTGCGGCCGCGATGACGCCCAGTCTTATCGTGTGCCCAAGGAGCCGGTGGCAATGGCGCCGGCCGAGTTGCCCGCCGGCCATCCGGAAATTTCGGCCGGCGCATCGGGGGCCACGCCCGCCGCCGCCCCGGAGCTGGCGTGGACTTTACCCGCAGGCTGGCAGGCGGCGGGTGCGAGCAAAATAAGTCTGGCAACGTTCAATATCGCCAGCGCGGATGGCAAACAGGCACAGGTGATGGTGACCCCGTTGCGCGGGCTGGCGGGGAAAGAGGTCCTGATTGTCAACATGTGGCGGCAACAAGTCGGCCAGCCGGAGCTTTCAGCGGATGAAGTGACTCAACAACTTAAGCCGGTTGAAATTGGTGGCACGCCGGGAAAAATGTTTGAGATCGAGGGCCAGGCGGACGGCACCAATTCACCGATGCATATTGTTACCGCGATGACGCATCGCGCCGACACCAGTTGGTTTTTTAAACTCGCCGGAGACGCTGCAGTCGTCGAGGCGCAGAAACCCGCCTTCGTCGCCTTCCTCAAATCCATAAAGTTCGAGGCGCGGGAAGTGCCAGCCAGCCTACCCGCCGGTCATCCGGAAATTTCCCCCGCCCCGGTTGCGGCGGCTCCGGCCGGCGAGGGAAACCCGAAATGGGAAGTGCCCGCCGGCTGGAAGGAAATCCCCGGTGGCCAATTTCTGGTGGCAAAATTCACCCTGACCGGCGATGGCGGAGCGCAAGCCGCAGTGAACGTCAGTATGTCCGCCGGCGATGGCGGCGGGCTGGCGGCGAATGTGAATCGCTGGCGCGGGCAATTGGGACAGTCGCCGTGGACCGAGGCGGAATTGCAGAAACTGGCAAAGGAAATTCCCGTGGCGACCGGCACGGCGACGTTCATCGAACTGAGCGGCACCGATGGCCGCACGGGCCAGCCCGCGTCCCTCGTTGGGGCGATGGTGGTGCAGTCGGGGCAGGCGTGGTTCTACAAGCTCATGGGTGACGCGAAGGTGGTCGAGAGTCAGAAAGCAGCGTTCACGAAGTTCGTGCAAACCGTGAAATACTGACATGCTCGAACGTCTCTACAAACTGTTCACCTCGCTCCGGCTAAC
>JANYBF010000021.1 GCA_025360895.1 Verrucomicrobiota bacterium | reverse complement strand
AGTTCGGTAAAAGACCTGGCCAAGAAACTCTTGCGTTATATCCGCCAATACAATCGCCAGGCCAAACCAGTTAAATGGACCTACAAGAGTACCAGAAACCGCATACACCCTGACTCAGATTCAAATGTTACAGCGCACTAGCCTTTCATCCGGTTCAGGTCGCGCAGCAGTTTGCGATCAAGGTGGGGAAGCATCACCAGTTGAGACTGCTCGCCGGGGCGCGCGTCGCATTGCGATACTCGTGCTGCACGCGGCCATCGGATATATGGATGACGCGATCCGCCATGCCCGCCATCACGGCGTTGTGGGTGATGACCACCGTGAGCGTGCCCAGTTCGCGATTCACGCGTTCGATGGCCTCCAACACCACGATGCCTGTGCGCACGTCCAGAGCCCCCGTCGGTTCGTCGCAGAGCAAAACTTCCGGACGCTTGGCGATGGCACGCGCGATGGCCACGCGTTGCTGTTCGCCACCGGAAAGCTGGGCCGGAAAATGATCAAGCCGCGCGCCGAGATTGACCAGGTTCAGAGCGTCTTCCGGCAGCATCGGGTCGCGCGCAATCTCCGTGATGAGCGCCACGTTTTCACGCGCCGTCAGGCTGGGGATCAAATTGTAGAACTGGAAGATAAAACCCACCGAGTCGCGCCGGTAGCGCGTGAGTTCCGGTTCCAGCGCGCAGGTAAGATCAAAGTCGCGGTAGCGCAACTCGCCGGCCGTCGGTACATCCAGCCCCCCAAGATTGTTGAGCAGCGTCGTCTTGCCGCTGCCCGACGGGCCCAACAGGACGGCGAGTTCGCCCTCGTAAAGATCGAGGTCACACCGGCGAGCGCATGCACTTCCGCCTCGCCTAGGCCATATACTTTCGTCAGGCCGCGGACGTGAAAGACCTGCCGCCGCCCGGTCGCGGCCAGAATTTCGGAAGTGGGAGTGTCTATTGTCAATCGCCGCTTGATAACAGTGGCGGGCGCCGCCAGCAAGCAAGATAGTGTTGATGAAGGGGGCGAAACCCGCCCCGGACAAGCGATCATCCTTGCAAGCTGGATTAACTCACAAATCCGAGCGGCCGGGTGGCCAGTTCAATACTTATCGGTGCACCGCCAGAATCATCCAGCCTTGTCGATTCGACGTGCGGTCGAAATGGGGGCCGCCGTTGCCTGCCGCTTGCCCCCTGCCCTCTGTGACTTCCGGTTCGACCGTTTCCAATCAATCTTGACCTCGACCCCGTCGTTTTGCTTTGGATTAAAATTTTGACCTCCCGAGTTGCGTAGGATACGGTGGCAGGCGGCTTTTTTTCTGAAAGGAGCTGAAATCAATTGTATGAATACGAATCCTGCTTCCGCTCTAGTTCTGGCCAGCACGCTGGCGCCTTGTCCGATTTGCAATGCTAACACGACTTCTCTGTAACCTCCTTTAACCCTTGGCGATACGAGTGCGGTTCTTGCCGGCAGATATAATGGACTTGGAGTTTAAATGCGAATCCAATCTCACCCACAATTCTGACTATATTATATGAAAGGCCTTTCGATCCGGGGGGTTGCACTCCTCGTATTTGGTGTCGTGTCCCTCGCCCATCTGGAACGGGTCGCCGCGCAAACTTTCAGCCCAATGGATATCGGCGGCCCCGGGTTCACCGGCTCGACCACAGCGTCAACGAATGGCTACAACGTGACTGGGGGAGGAGCAGACATCGGTGGGACGGCGGACCAGTTTCAGTTCGGGTTTCAGCAACGAACCGGGAATTTCGATGTGATGGCGCGGATTCAATCGCTGGACCAGGTCAATCCGTGGGCCAAGGCGGGTTTGATGGCGCGGGCGACGCTTGATCCGGGAAGCGTATTCGCGAGCGCGCTGACTACTCCGAGCTTCATCGGCAGTTTCTTTGAATCGCGCGCGACAAACTCAGCCGCCACGACGCAGACGGGTTCGCTGCCGGTTAACTATCCGTACACCTGGCTGCGCTTGCAGCGAAATGGGAATACCTTCACCGGGTTCGCTGGCTACGATGGTCAAACGTGGACACAATTGGGCTCCGCCAGCATCACAATGCCAGCCACAATTTTCTTTGGACTGGCCGTCAGCAGCCACGACAACAGTCAACTAGCTGAGGCTGGTTTTCGCGACCTTTCAGACGTGACGGGCGGCAGCCTCGGCACGCTGTCGTTGCCGCATGAGCCGATCGGGCCATCAAGCCGGAAGACGGGGCTGGCGATCACGGAGATCATGTACAAGCCGGCACCGCGGACGGATGGAAAAATTCTCGACTACATCGAACTGTTCAACTCGAATCCGTTTTCCGAGGATATCAGCGGTTACCGGATTGCCGGTGACATTGACTTCACATTTCCGCCCAACACCGTGATGGCCGGTGGGGCCTTCCTGGTCGTTGCCCAGGTCCCGGCCGACATTCAAGCCGTATATGGCATCGCGAACGTAACCGGACCGTACACCAATTCGCTGAAAAAAGCCGGCGCCGTACGTCTTCGAAATGATACCGATGCAATCTATCTGGAGGTGCCGTATTCCAACACGCCTCCCTGGCCCGTGGCGGCGGATGGCACCGGTCACTCTCTCGTGCTGGCACGACCCTCCTATGGCGAGGCCGACCCCAAGGCCTGGACGATCAGCGATGTCACCGGCGGTTCGCCCGGGACGGTGGACGCTTATCAGCCCAGTCCGTTGCGTTCGGTGGTAATCAACGAGTTTCTGGCGCACACGGATCCGCCACTGTACGATTTCATCGAACTCTATAATCACAGTAATCAGGCGGTAGATGTGTCGGGCTGCACCCTGAGCGACCACCCCATCACAAACATTTTTGTCATCCCGGCCAACACGATCATTCCGGCGCGAGGTTATGTTTCCTTTGATGAAAACCAGCTGGGCTTCCGCTTGAGTGCGGCCGGGGAAACAATTTATTTCAAGAACCCGGGTGCCAGCCGCGTGCTCGACGCCGTGCAGTTTGAAGGCCAGCAAAACAGTGTTTCGATGGGGCGCTACCCCGATGGCGCGGGCGATTTCCATCCGCTGGCCGCCCGGAGTCCTGCCGCACCGAACGGCCCGATTCTTGTTCGTGACATCGTCATCAACGAAATCATGTATAAACCCATCTCCGGAAATGCTGACAACCAGTACGTAGAACTTTACAACAAGGGAACCAACACAGTGAATCTAGCGGGTTGGCGTTTCATTTCGGGAATCAACTACAAGTTTCCCACCGGGTGCGATTCAAAGTGACGGTCAGTTGAGGTTGGGTTTTGGCGTCCGCCAGTAATGTTCCCAGAGTTGGTTGGCGCGCGACACTCGTAGTCCGAGCATGG
>JANYBF010000621.1 GCA_025360895.1 Verrucomicrobiota bacterium | reverse complement strand
GGCTTGTCGAGGATGTTGCCGCCCGGGAGGAGATGAAAGCGGCCTTGGCGCGCTGGCACACGCCGAGGGCAGCGGAGCAAATTGCGGGAATGATTTTGGGCGCAGTTGTGCGGAGCGCCGACCTCCCGCTTGGCGCGGCGGCCGCTGCCCCCGCCCGAACCCCGCCAGCGACCGTCGCCCCATTGCGACGTTCGATGATTGCATGACCGAAATGGCTACCATCATGGATTGCCCGCCGCCCGGTTGGGAACCGCTCGTCGAGGAGCTCGCGCGGCGTGTTTCGCCAGCGACCGTGATCCATTGCCACGAGCCACTCGCGAAGCGGACCACCTTGCGGGTTGGTGGGCCGGCGGAAGTTTATGTCGAGCCGGCGAGCGAAGCGGATCTGGCGGAAGTTGTGAAGTTTGTCGCCGAGCGCGCCGTGGATTTATTTGTCCTCGGGCGCGGCTCGAATCTGCTGGTGCGCGACGGTGGGATTCGCGGAGTGGTGATATGTCTCGCGCATCCAAGTTTTAGCATGGTTGAGATCACTGGCGAACGGATGCGGTGCGGTGCGGGCGCAAAATTGAAGCTGGTCGCCGTCGAAGCCAAGCGCGCGGGTTTGAGCGGGGTGGAATTTCTGGAGGGCATCCCCGGCAGTGTGGGAGGCGCGTTGCGGATGAATGCCGGTGCGATGGGCGCGTGGTCGTTTGCCGTGGTGGAATCCGTTCGCATCATGGATTACGCGGGGCGGATTCACGAACGACCCGTGGCCGAAGTGCCGGTGGAATATCGGGCTTGTCCCCTGTTGAAAAACCACATTGCGCTCGGCGCGGTTTTCAAATGCAACGCGACGACACGGGAAGAGGTGGCGCAGCGGATGAACTCGTTCAGTGTCAAGCGTTGGGACTCGCAACCGGCGGCCCCGAGCGCGGGTTGTAGTTTCAAGAATCCAGCGACGATCCCGGCCGGCCGGCTGGTTCAAGAGTTGGGACTCAAAGGCCATCGCGTCGGCGGGGCGATGGTTTCGCTGGAACACGGCAATTTCATCGTCAACGACGGCTGCGCGACAGCGAAGGACGTTTTGGATTTGATGACCCTGATCCAGGCGCGTGCGAAAACCGAGCGTGGAATCGAACTGCATCCCGAAGTGGAAATTGTCGGGGTGGACTGAGGGCGATGAAATCGAAGTTAAAAATCACCGTGATGCTGGGCGGGCGAAGTGCGGAACGCGAAGTTTCGTTGAGTTCCGGCGTGGCGGTGGCGACGGCGTTGCAGTCGCTCGGGCACACCGTGGTTGAACTCGACCCGCGCGAGCCGGGCTGGCGGTTGGCGCCGGGTACGCAGGTGGTTTTCCTCGCGTTACACGGGACTTATGGCGAGGACGGTACGGTGCAGGCAGAGTTGGACGACATGGGCGTGCCCTATACCGGCTGCGATGCAGAAGCCAGCCGGATCAGTTTTGACAAGGTCCTGACGAAGCAGCGCTGCGCTGCGGTCGGGGTGCCAACGGCCCGTTCGCTGGTGTTGGATACCGCAAAAACGCCGTGGCCGATGGGGTGGAATCCGCCCCTCGTGATCAAACCGGTGCGCCAGGGATCGAGCGTTGGGCTGCAATTCGTCGAGCGCGTCGAGGAGTGGGCGAATGCGCTGGCCGAGGCGTTACGGCACGATTCGGAAGTGTTGATGGAAGAAAAAATCATCGGGCGCGAATGCACGGTTGGAATTCTGGAAGACCAACCGCTGCCGATCGTCGAGGTGCGCCCGTACTCGGGCGTTTATGATTACCGGTCGAAGTACAGCGTGGGGGCAGCGGAATATTTTTGCCCCGCCCCGTTCGACGAGACGACGACGAAGCGCGTGCAGACCGCCGCCCTCGGCGCCTTCCGGGCCGTCGGCGGGCGCGACTACGCGCGGGTGGATGTGATGGTGCGGGCGAATGGCGATCCCGTGGTGCTGGAAGTGAACTCGTTGCCCGGCATGACGGAGACGAGTTTGCTGCCCAAGGCGGCGGCGGCGGCGGGCATTGGTTACGCAGAGTTGTGCCAGCGGATGGTGGCGTTGGCGCTGAAACGAATTTTAAATAATAGATGCAAAAAGACCGGAATAGTGCCCGGTGTCTGCGGGGAACTTCGGTGATTTTTTTGAATTGATGGCGATGTGGCTTAAACGAAAATCAGTCAACCGGCGGTTGGGGCGCGTGCATGTGTTGGACGTGAAATTGCGTTCGGATCAGGTGCGCCGGACGCGGATGCGATGGGGTGTCCTGGCGGTGGGGGTGCTGTTCGGCACGGGGTTTGGGATTTATTTGTTGTGGCGTGCCGGGGATTGGGCATTGGAACAGATGGTTTACCAGAACCCGGCCTTTGCCATTCGTGAGATCGAAGTGCAGACCGACGGGGTCATCGCTGAGGCGGAACTGCGCCGGTGGGCCAACGTGAAGCCCGGCGAAAATCTGCTCGCGTTGGATCTCGTACGGGTGAAGCAGAATTTGGCGCGGATTCCCTTCATCGCCAAGGTTTCCGTGGAACGCATCCTGCCGAAAACACTACGGTTGCGGGTGACGGAGCGCGAAGCGGTGGCCCAGATCGGAGTCGGGCCGTCTCCGGTTGGCAGCGGGGTGGGCGCCAAGGTCTTTCATCTCGACGTGGAGGGTTTTGTGATGCCGCCGATGGATCCGCGGCAACGCGCGACGGCCGGGGGGCTGGCGGAGGATTCCCTCCCGCTGTTGGTGCTGACTAATCTCGTGAATTTGCAACCGGGCCGGCGGCTGGATTCCGCACCGGTGGCGGCGGGTTTGCAGCTCATATCGCACTTCGCTGCTTCGCCGATGGCGGGTTTGGTGGACCTGCGGCGGATTGACGTGAACGCGTCGGATGTCTTGGTGGTGCTGACGGGGCAGGGGAGTGAAGTGACTTTTGCCCTGAACGACTTGGATCGGCAATTGCGCCGCTGGCGCGTGATTTACGATACGGTCCAGCAGAAGAAGGGTAGAATTGTGTCCCTCGATCTTGCTGTAACGAGCAATAGCCCGCTGCGCTGGCTCGAAGCAAACTCGTTGCCCACGCCCCCGGCCCCGCCTAAACCTCCCAAACCACTCCGGAGCAAGAAACGAAATGTTTGATTCACCTTCCATCATCGTCGGACTCGAAATTGGAACGTCCAAGATTTGCGCCGTGGTTGGCGAAATGAATGACGACGGCGTCCTCAACATTATCGGCGTTGGCCAGGCGCGGACGCGAGGGGTGCGGAAGGGCGAGATTGTGGACGCCCGGGCGGTCGAGGAAGGCGTGCGCCACGCCATCGTCGAGGCGGAACAAATGGCGGACGTTGAGATTCGCAGTGTTTATCTCGGGGTGACAGGCGGGCATATTCGCGGTTTCAACAATCGTGGGGTCCATCCGGTGGTTTCCGCCGATCGCGAGATTTCCGACGAGGATGTGTTGGATGTGGTGAAGAACGCGAAGGCGATCAATCTGCCGCAGGACAACACGGTGTTGCACGCCATCCGTCAGCATTTTCTGGTGGATGGCCACGACGGCGTGACCGATCCCGTGGGCATGTTGGGTGCGCGCCTGGAAGTGGATGTCCATGTGGTCCACGGCCATCTGAACCGGTTGCAAAATGCGATCCGCGTCGTCAAGGGCATGCAGCTCGAAGTAAACGAAGTCGTCTTCAACGGCCTAGCCTCTTCGCTGGCAGTGCTCTCAAATGCGCAAAAGGAACTCGGCGCCCTGGTGATTGACATTGGCGGTGGCACGACCGATTACGTGGTTTATTCCGGCGGCGTCATCAAGCATACCGGCGTACTGGCGGTCGGTGGAGATCATGTGACGAACGATCTCGCGTTCGGGCTGAAAGTTCCGCAGGGCCGCGCGGAGCAACTCAAGATCGAGAACGGCTCGGCCTTCATAGATGAAGCCGTCAAAGGCCAGACGATGAACATCACGAGCGAACTTGGCCTGCCGCTGAACACCGTCAACCTCGAGCATCTCCGCCGCATCATGGTCATGCGGTTGGAGGAAGTGTTTCAACTGATCGCGCAGGATTTGGAACAGGCCGGGCTGCTGGAGTATTTGCGTGCCGGTGTGTTTCTGTGCGGCGGGGGCGCCCGGATTCCCGAGATTGCCCGGCTCGCGGAACAGGTCCTCGAATTGCCTGTCACCCTCGGAAAAACAAATACCGTGAGCGGCCTTAAGTCCACGCTGGATCAGCCCGAATTTGCCACGGCCATCGGTCTGGTGCGCTTCGGCTCGTTCAAGTTCCGCAAGCGCGAGGCGCGTCCCACGTTCGGGCAAAATCTTAAAAACGTCTTCGGTAAACTGCTGCCCCGCTAACCCCTCAACCGCCATGGATTCCGAAATCATTTCTCAACCACTCTCAGCCGGGGAAACCAAGAAGCGTTCCGTCACCATTTTCGGCGTCGGCACTGCGGGCATTACCATGGCTGGCCAGATGGCGGCGGAAGATTTTACCGGCGCTAAATTCGTGGCCGTCAACACGGATAATTCCGTGACGGCCGCCGGCGCCGAGATGATTCATCTCGAAAGTAAAATGCTGCGGGGGTTGGGCGCCGGCGGCGATCCAGAGCGCGGGTGCGAACTGGCCGAGGAAAATTTTGACCGGCTGAAGACGGCTTGTGCGGGCGCGGAAGTGGTTTTTCTAGTAACGGGTCTCGGAGGCGGTACCGGCACGGGGGTGAGCCCGGTATTGGCTCGCGCAGCCCGCGAGAGTGGTGCGCTCGTGCTGGCGTTTGTCACGCTGCCTTTTGCCTGCGAGGGCAACCAGCGGGAGCGCCATGCCCGGCAGGGTCTTGAGCAGCTCAAGACCGTCGCCGATGGCGTCATCTGCCTGCCGCACCAGAAGGCCGCCAAGTTGCTCGAAGAGCACGCCGGTTTCGCGGATGCCTTTCGGGCCTCGGCGCACCTCTTGATCGAAGGCGTGCGCGGTGTGTGGCGGCTGCTCATGTATCGGGGATTGATTGAAATTCATTTCGAGGAACTGTGCGCGTTGCTGCGCGCGGGCCACGGCGAAAGCTGTTTTGCCACCGTGGAATCCGCCGGGACCACCCGTGCGCGCGATGCGATTGAGAAGTTGCCCGCGCACCCCTTGCTGGATGGCGGGCAGGCACTGACGGAAGCGGAAACCGTGCTGGTCAGCCTGCTGGGCGGGCCGGACCTCTCCATGGCCGACGTAAACCGGGTGATGGCGGACCTGAACGAGCATTGCCCGAAGGCGCGCATCATCATGGGCGCGGCGGTGGCTGAATCCTTCCATGACCGTTTGGCGGTGACCATCATTGCCACGGGTCGCCAACCGCGTACCAGCGCGAAACCCGCGCCGGGCAAAAACGGAAAACCCGCGCTGACCCCGGATGCGCCGGGCTTCGACACTGAGTTGCTCCATCCCACCAAGCCGGAGCGGCCAAGCTCCCGCCATGTACCGCCGGCCCCGGCGTTGAGTGTGGAGCAGCGCGAGCAAATTCTTGCCCAACAAACGGGCAAGCGCGGTCCCGTTCGCAAGGCCGGCCCGCGCATGAAACAAATTACGCTCCCGCTCGACATCGTGAACAAGGGTCGCTTTGACAAAAGTGAACCCACGATTCACAAGGGCGAAGACCTCGACCTGCCGACCTACGTGCGGCGGGGGGTGGCGTTGAATTGACCGAGGTCCGATCCGCATCCCGCAAAATTTCGTTTCCACTTAATCGCGGAATTGCAGGGCGGCGAGGCGACGGTAAACACCATTTTCAATCGCTTGCAGTTCATCGTGCGTGCCAGATTCCACCACCCGTCCGCCGGCGATGACGATGATGCGATCCACATGTCGCACCGTGGCGAGCCGGTGAGCAATGATGAACGAAGTGCGTCCGCGCATCAGCGCTTCCAGTGCCTCCTGAATCAGGCGCTCGCTTTCCGAATCCAAGGAACTGGTGGCTTCATCCAGAATGAGGATGGCCGGATTCTTCAGGATCGCACGGGCGATGGCGACGCGCTGCCGCTGGCCGCCGGAGAGTTTGATGCCGCGATCACCTACCAGCGTGGCGTAACCCTCCGGAAAGGCTTGGATGAATTCGTGCGCGTTCGCCTGGCGGGCCGCTTGTTCGATTTCTTCCACACTCGCGCCCGGTTTTCCATAGGCGATGTTTTCCGCAATGCTTCCACCGAACAGTAACACCTCCTGCGGCACCATGGACATCTGTCCTCGAAGTTCGGCGAGCCGATAATCGCGCGCATCCTGGCCGTCAATCAGCAGACGACCGGCCGACGGATCGTAGAGTCGAAGCAATAGAGAAATGAGCGTGGACTTGCCGGCGCCGCTCGGGCCGACGAGCGCGATCCTTTGTCCGGAAGTTGCCGCGAAGTTGATCGCATGCAGCACTTCGATTCCCTGTCGAGAAGGGTAGGTGAAGTGAACCTGCTCAAACACCACGTCGCCGCGCAGTCGGGGCAAGGCAGAGGTTGGGATCGGACCGAGGAGCGCTTCCACTTCACCGGTTTCGCGGAGCAGTTCCCGAACGCGCTGGGTGGCGCCGATGGCCTTCTGGAGCTGGCTGTACAATTCCGCGAACTGGCCCATCGCGCCGGCCACAAAGGTCGTGTAGAGAATGAAACG
>JANYBF010000649.1 GCA_025360895.1 Verrucomicrobiota bacterium | reverse complement strand
TCGAAGCCGTCACGCTCGCCGAAGTGCGCGCCGCCGCGCAAAAGTATCTGCGACCCAATGCCGCGATTATCGCGGTGATAAATCCTGAACCCCAGCCCGCTGCAAAGTCTGGTGGTGGCGCGGTGCCAGCATGACTTGGTTAGGAGTTTGCGTTCGCACAAGGGATCCAGTCACTCCGTTAACTCCCGGTTCCGACACCGGGTCCGGTCTTGATGCTCGCCGGTTTGGTCACGATTAATTGGCTTCAAATCGCACAAACTGAGAAATCTGCCGCTTCACAGGATCAGCCCGTTCGCCGCCCGAAATCCTTGGCACAGGTGTAGCTAAAACTGTCCGAGCTGTGGGGGACCAATTCCCCCCCAGTTGACGCATTGTGGTTGAAAGGTGAGTCTATACTGTTTGGTCGGATGAAAATACGAATCACTCTTCTGATGGCCTGCGGTTTCGCGGGTCTGGCCCTGCTCGGGTTTCTTCTCCGGTCGGAGATCAAGACTACCTCCACGCCTAGACTCGCGCCCGTAGTTGGAGTCACGCCTTCATTCTCTCAAGCGGATATTCCTGCGGAAGCCGGGACACCCTCCGCTCTGGTCAGTGCGCCAACAAATGCTTTATTCCGCACCGCCAGCTATAACTGGCAACAGCCGATCGCCGAGGAAACTTTTGCCGTTTTTCACGATTGGACGGGGCGGTATCTGGCCGCCTCCGCTTCCGAGCAAGCGGGGATGATTGCTGAAGGCGTAGCACTGGCTCAAGCCCGGCGCGGGGCGTTGAAATCATTGATCCAGACCGACCCCGAACGGGCGCTCGAATTGGCTGTCCCCCAAGCCGTGCGGCGGGCTTTGCCGTCCGAGGTGGTTGCGTTGCTCGAAGAACCTGTGACTGGTCGTGGCCGGCTGGCCGTCCTCGGCGCACTCGCGGAACCGGGTAAGGAAGGAGAGGTCGTGGCCACGTTTCGTAAGGCGGAGATCGCCGGTCGCGAGTTTGATGCCTATGTTTATGGTCGCCGCCTCGGCGAACCCACCCGGGCCAACATTCCCCTGAACGGCATTGCCGTGGACAATGTCTTTGTCGCGAGTGAAAACCCACTTCGCATTCTCGAACCGGAAGAGGCCGCTGCGGTGTTGGCGAAAAATACCGAGGCCCTTTGTTCGATCTCCAGCCAGGCAGCGACAGTGAATCAACAGCCTGTGGTGGCGGATACCGGCGGCCAGACGATTTTCTTCTGCCGACCGGAGCATGCGATCGAAGAAAACGAACGCATCGTGGCGGCGGAAGGCGGACAGCCCACCGGCGAAGGCAGCGATCCGGAAGCGGGCGCGTGGACCGAGGGACAGAAGAAGTTGCTCCTCATCCGCGTGGATTTTCCCGATCTGGTTGGGGTAAATCTAACGGACAGCGGGGCCGTTACTCTCATCAACAACCTCAACACTTTCTACACCGAGATGTCCTATGGCCGGGCGGGGTTTCTCTCCAACAGCCTCGGGTCGGATTTCACGCCGGTGTTTCGCATGCCGCAGCCGGCGGCTTATTACGGGACGAACAACTACTACGATCAACTGCGATCAGATGCCCGCGCCGCGGCGACGGCCGCCGGTTACACCCTGGCCAATTACAACCTCGATGTGATGTGTTTTGGGGCCGTCCCTGGCTGGAGTTGGTCGGGCCTCGGATATGTGGGTGCGGCCGGTGTATGGCTGCGGAACAGCTTCGGCACGGGTGTAGCCGGACATGAGCTTGGTCACAACTACGGCCTCAACCACGCCAATTTCTGGGACACCGGCGGCGCCACTGTCATTGGTTCAGGCACCAGCACTGAGTATGGCGACAGTTTCGACACTATGGGCTCGGCGAGCGCCGGGAACAATCACTTCAATGCGCGCTACAAGAGTTATCTCAACTGGCTCACCACCAACGAGGTCATCACGGCTACCAGCAACGGCACCTATCGTATCTATGCGCACGACAATCCGAATTCGCCCGGTCTGCGCGGCCTTAAGATTGTCAAAAATAGCGGTACGAACTACTGGGTTGAATTTCGCCAAAAGTTTACGAGCAACAAATGGCTGATGAGCGGCGCCGGCCTGCGCTGGGCGCAGAGTGGCAATCAAAAAAGCCAGTTGCTCGACACCACCCCCGGCACGACGGACGGCAAGAATGATTCGGCCATCGTTATTGGACGGACCTTCTCGGACCGGGTTTCCAACATTCACCTTACGCCCATCCGCAAAGGCGGCACCTCTCCTGAATCGCTCGACGTGGTGGTAAACCTCGGCGCTTTTCCCGGAAACCAGGCGCCAATCGTCAACCTGGTGGCGAGTGCGACCAATGCTGGGACCGGCGTGACGTTGACCTTTAATGCCCTCGCCACAGATAGCGACAGTGACTCGCTGGCCTATTACTGGGATTTCGGCGATGGCAACTTCGGCACGAACGGGCCGGTGGTCGCAAAGAGCTGGGCGACCGCCGGCGAATACGTCGTGCGTTGTGAAGTCAGCGATATGAAGGGCGGGGTGGGCATTCAATCCGTGATTGTCCGCATCGGGTCGCCCACCACTTATCGCATCGCCGGGCAGGTGCAGGCCACCGGTGGTCCGGTACCGGGCGCGCGTGTTTCCGTTTCCAGCACCCGCATGGCCTGGACGGACAGCGACGGCACTTACACTATTACTGGTTTGCCGGCGGGCAGCTATACGGTCAGCGCCAGTCTGGAGAACTATGCTTTCTCCGTCGCCGGTTTCACCAACTCCGTGAGCGTCGGACCGAATGCGGCCGGCATTAATTTCAGCGCCGTTTTCAGTGGGCTTATGCCGCCTGGGATTACCAACCAGCCTTTGACTCAGACGGTGGGACTCGGCGCCAATGTGACCTTCAATGTCGCGGCCACCGGCACGGCGCCGTTGACCTATCAATGGCGTTTCAACGGCGCGAACATCGCGGGCGCCACCGGGAACAGCTATCTCAAATCCAATGTGCAGTTGACCAACGCGGGCAGCTACTCCGTGGTGGTCAGCAATGCCGTGGGCACGGCCGCCAGCGCCAACGCGGTGCTTACAGTCAATTCGCCCCCGCTCATTACCGCTCAACCGCAGAGCCTGACGGTGATCGCCGGAAATCCCGCCGCGTTTAGCGTGGGGGCGTCCAGTTCCACCTCGCTCACCTATCAATGGCTGTTTAATGGCACCAATCTGCCCGGCGCCAACAGCAGCGCCCATTCAATCGCCAGCGCCCAGTCCGGCAATGCCGGCGATTATTGGGTGGTGGTGACCAACTCGTACGGCGCCGTGACCAGTGCCCCGGCGAATCTTTTCATCCGGTTACGCCCGCTGCTCAGCTTGAGTTTCGCCCCTGCCAACGACCAACCGCACCTCACGCTCACGGGCACGCCCGGCGATCGCTACGTCATCGAAGCTTCCACCAACCTCCTGAACTGGAATCCCCTGCTCACGGTGACCAACGTCAGTGGCGCGGTGCTCTACAACGATCCCACGACGTTATGGGATGCCCCGAAATTCTACCGAGCCTGGCTGGCCCCGTGAAGCCAACGCGCCGCTGTGGTCGGCGCGTATAGCTTGGCTTCGTTCCCGCGCCCGTGAAGTTTTTTCGTGGACAACGCCGGGCTATCGGCGTTAGACCATTGGCCGTGAGTGAATCAAAGCCATGCAAATGAGCTACCACCTTTTGGTCAATCCGGGCACGCCGCAGGCTTGGAAAATCCAACTCCAACCAGGCACCAATCGGGTCGGGCGCGATGAAGAGAATGATTTCACCATCAGTCACGAATCCGTCTCCGGCGCACATTGTGAATTCACGGTGAGCGACGCGGGCGTTTTTCTGAAAGATCTCGGCTCCACCAACGGCACGTTTGTCAACCGCGCCCCCGTGACCGCAGTTCAACTCAAGCCAGGGCAGGATCTGCAGATCGGTCAGGTGGCCATGATCTTGGAAGCCGAAAGCCGGCCCTAAGGTTGATCACACTTAACCGAATCCACGGAGTAGATTTCAACGCCCGCAACGATGATGAGAAATGGCACCGCAAAGATGCTAAGAAAACGATCCGTGTCGAAGGCCACCGAAAATACTGGGAGCCGCTTCCTAATTTGCCCGCACCCGGTAAAAAAATTGCGGTTTGTTGGTCGCCTGTAGGTCGGTGAACTGGAACTGGCCGGGCGTGATTTCCGTGGCGGGTCCGCGCAGCGTCCAGTTGGTCAGGGGCAACGCAACGTTGGTGGTGGCCAGCACGGCAAAGGTCGCCCCGGGGGTGTTGGTGAAGCCAAAATGAAAAGTCCCACCCAGCATCGTCGGATTGGTCAAATTCGGCGGCGTGGCGATCGGGAAAGCCGTCGTGAAGGTCAGATCCAAACCAGCATTGGTGCCCGCACTGTTGGTGGCCACAACTCGGAAGTGATAGAGCGTGCCCGGCGGCAGACCGCTGAGGACATTGCTCGCGCCCACCGTGGTCAGTCCCGCTGTCAAATTGCTCGTCGTGGTCATGCTGCCGTAGCTGGCCGTTAGCCCGTATTGGAAATAGACCGCCGTGGCCGCGCCGCCGGGATTCACTGTGGCGTTCAACGTCGCGTTGCTCGCCCCAAGGCTCGTGGCGGCGAGGGTCGTCGCTTGTGGCAGCGTTGGTGTCGAAGCCGTGTCCACGAGGACGAGGCTGGAAGTACTGGGGATGCCGTTAACGAAAACTGTCACCAGCGCATAGCCCAGCGGGAATCCGTTCACCGGTACGGAAGCAAATGAGTTTGGGGACCAGTTAGTGGCGAGCAGGAACCAACTTTGACCGCTTTCCACGCTGCGCAACTGTACCAATGGAAAATCACCTGGCGAATCCTGGGAATTGCCACACGAAGCGCCGGAGATACCGCGAAAGCG
>JANYBF010000648.1 GCA_025360895.1 Verrucomicrobiota bacterium | reverse complement strand
AATTGTTTCTCGGCCGCATCGCACTTCAAACTATCTTCATCTTCGTTCTTCATCCCCACTTTAATGAAGCAACTGTCTATATTTGTACACCTGATTCGCAGAGCTTCTTTCCGCACCCTCACCCGTCTTTAATCACACCCGATCACAACTGGCTGCGGAGTTTGATTTTGCTTTAATGGCTTGAATACGACAACATTCGCGGGCTATTTCCCAGAATTATTTAATGGAGATGTTTCCCAAGCACGAGACCTCGGGCAATTCAGCCCGATCCTGGCGGGGCTTCACTCTCATCGAGCTGCTGGTCGTCATTGCGATCATTGCCATTCTCGCCGCGATACTGCTGCCGGCCCTGGCACGCGCAAAACAGAAAGGGCAACGGATCGCTTGCGTCAACAATCTCCGCCAAATCGGGATTGCTTTCGCCCTCTACCTCGATGGCCACGAAGGACGTTTTGCCGATCGGCGCGATTTGAAGTCGAGTTTACCTGGCGGCTACCGACCTTGGACCAGTTGGCCACCGTCGGATCCTCGCGGCGGTTGGGCGGCCATTGTTTTACGAAACGAAGGCGCCAGCGATGCGCTCTGGTCGTGTCCCGCCGCGATCGCTTCGTTGGCGGGCAATGCCGTCCAGTCTATGCAATCCACTTCCGCAGCCACCAACGCAACCCAGACCCGGTATTGGTTATGGCGCTTCGATCGCGTGGACGACTTGAGTGCCACCAATATGCTGGAAGATTTTTGGACCAAAACGGAAGCCCAGGCAATTTCCGATCTGCGAGCCGCCAACAATCCAACCGTCGGAGTCGTGAATGGCGCCGCCGATGTGGAATTAGTGGTGGACTCCTATTTCCCGGCGACCATTCCGACGGTTCCGCCCGAGTTGCTTGGGCGAACCGTTCATCCGGGCGGCCGCAACCGGCTCTATCTCGACAGTCACGTGCAATATATCAAAGACGCCCGGACACCGCGCTGATCTTGACCTGCGCGGCAATCCGATGCCAGGGACCGCTAACCTCTCCACCCGACGGCCCCACAGATTTTGACACGACAAATCGCTTCGATCCCTAACCTGCCATGTCGTGACCGGCTTCGACGGAAACCTGGATGAGTAAGTTCCCTCGCTTAATGCATTGCGTTGTTGATTTCGGGCTGGGGCGACGCGTGCTTTTCGCTCATGCCATGCGTAATCGGACTCAGTGCATTTCGGGCGGCCGAAACGATGGGTGTTCCAGCGCGCTTGTCCACTGGTTATGGTTCCCTTGGCAGCGAGCCGGCGAACGAGCCTTCATCACGGCTGATTTGACTTTATCTTGGTTGTGCAATTTGCTAGTTGTGTCGCATGATTAACCGTGTGGCCAATTGCCTCACAACTGTTGTTTTCAGATAGCATCTATTCAATCTTGCATGATTTATCAACCAATGTATCCGAACGCGCGCCTCGTGAAAGCCACCCTATTATTAGTCGTTGCCACAATCACCTTGATTCTCGCAGAGGTTGGCTCCGCGCAAACGCCCGCAGTGCTGGTTCCGATGTTGACGTATCACAATGACAATACCCGCGTCGGGGCGAACACGAACGAGTCAGTTCTGACACCGGCAAATGTCAACGTCAGTTCCTTCGGGCGATTATTTACATATACGGTTGACGGGCACATTTATGCCCAGCCGCTGGTCATGACAAATGTGAATATTCCCGGGAAGGGAATCCACAACGTGGTCTACGTCGGCACCGAGCACGATACCGTTTACGCTTTCGATGCTGACAGCAATGCCGGGGTGACTGGTGGATTACTGTGGCAGACGAATCTGGGGATTTCCGCCGTGACGCCCAACAGCGATTTTGGCAATCGGTACGGGCCCTATCATGACTTGAATCCCGAAATGGGAATAACTGGCACGCCAGTTATTGATCCCGTTTCCGGGACCCTCTATGTCGACGCTTTCACGCATGAAGGTGCCAGTTATTTCCATCGGATTCATGCGTTGGACATCACCAGCGGCAGCGAACGCCCTTTCAGTCCCGTACTCGTTACGGCTTCAGTGCCGGGCGTTGGCGTAGGAAGTTCGGGTGGGGTTTTGGCGTTTGATCACAAGCAAAGTTTTAACCGCTGCGCCATGACGCTTGCAGGTGGAGTTCTGTTCGCGACCTACACCGGGTATGCGGACACCGACCCGTATCACGGCTGGATTCTCGGTTACAACCCCACCACTCTTCTGCAATTAACCAATTACATTTTTAATACCAGCCCTAATTCCACCATCGCCGCATGGGGTGCGAATGCCGGCGAGTGTGGAATCTGGATGGGCGGAAATGGACTGTGTGTAGACAGCCGGACCAACCTGTACTTTGAAGTGGGTAATGGACCTTTTAATGCTAATTCAAGCGGGACGGAGTACGGCGACAGTTTTGTCAGGCTTTCGATTTCCAACCGGTTTTCCGTGGCGGATTATTTCACTCCGTTCAACCAAGCCAGTTTGGCCTCGTCAGATGCAGATCTCGGCTCCGGCGGACCGTTGTTGTTGCCGGATTCGGCCGGGAGCGCATTGCATCCGCATCTGATCGTGGGTTGCGGCAAGGAAGGCAAGATCTACCTCTTGGATCGCGACAACATGGGCCATTACAACGCCGCCAACGACAATGCGATCGTGCAGTTTATTGGCGGCGCGGTGGGCGGCACCTGGAGTTCGCCAGCCTATTTCAACAATTTCATTTATTACCTTGGGAGTGGCGATGTCCTAAAAGCATTCAAGATCACGACGAACAACACGGCTCCGATCGTGACGACGCCCACGTCGCAATCCTCAACGAGTTACGGCTTCCCCGGCGCCACGCCGGCGGTTTCCGCCAATGGCACCAGTAACGGAATTGTCTGGGCAATCCAAGCCGACGCCTTTGGCAGTGGCGGCCCGTCGGTCTTGCGCGCTTATAACGCCACGAACGTCGCGCAGGCACTCTACAACAGTAGTCAAAACCTGGCGCGCGACAATCCCGGTGGCGCGGTCAAAATGACGGTCCCAACCATAGTCAATGGCAAGGTGTATGTGGGCGCAAAGTACGCGCTGTCCGTATTCGGCAATGCCGTTTTTCTGGCGATCCCGACGATCTCTCCCAACGGTGGCGTGTTCACTAACTCCGTTACGGTTACCCTCGCCGATGCTTCTCCGGGTGTAAACCTCTACTACACCCTGGATGGCACAACACCGACTACAAATTCTCGGCCCTATACCGGTCCGTTTGTTTTAACGAATTCAACGGCCGTGCGGGCCGTCGCAACCAGGAGTGGAAATCTGGATAGCGCTGTGGCGTCAGCCGGATTTGTGAACAGTTCTGCCATCGGCAACGGAACCGGCCTCACCGGCCGCTACTACACCGGCCACACCGCCGCCAGCCCATTCAGCGGCTCACCGACGCTGGTGAGAACGGATGCCACGCTGAACTTCAATTGGGGCACCGGCTCGCCGGATCCCAGCGTTGGTGCTGATACCTTCACCGTTCGCTGGACGGGTGCGGTGCAGGCTCAATTCAACGAGACTTACACCTTTTACGCCACCGCCGATGACGGCGTCCGACTGTGGGTCAACGGCCAGCAACTCATCAATGCCTGGGTGGACCAGGCGCCGGCCACTTACCAGGGAACCATCAGTCTCAAAGCGCAACAGCTCTACAACATCACGATGGAGTATTACGAAAATGGTGGTGGCGCGGTGGCCCAGCTGGCATGGAGCAGCCCCTCGACGACGCAAGTCATCATCCCGCAGACTCAGCTGTATCCTTTCACCAACCCGCCGCCCGGCGTCGTTCTGAACAGTCCAGCCAACGGGTCTATCTACACCGCCAGTGCAAGTGTATCGCTTGATGCAACCGCCGCTGCCCAATACAACAGCCTTGATCACGTTTCGTTTTACGCCAATGGAACTTCCCTTGGCAGCATTTCCAACCTGCCTTACGCTCTCACGGCTAATGGTCTGGCGGCGGGCAGTTACGCTTTGACCGCGGTGGCGACCGACGGCAGCAGCTTGGTGAGCACCTCGTCGCCTGTGAACATAACCGTCAACTCTGGCAGCGGTCTGCCGTACGGATTCACCCCGCGCGGCCCAGTTCCTGCCTTCTTGAAAATGCCGCAAACGGCGGCCGGCTCCTTGCCGACCCTGCTCTCGCAGGCGGGCGTCTTCGCCAATATGCCGAATATGGTGCCGACGAACGGATTGATTCCTTATAGCCCCAACACACCGTTGTGGTCGGATGGCGCGGCCAAGACCCGCTGGATGGCATTGCCTTACAATGGCGGGCTCGACACACCGGATCAGCAGATTGGCTTTTCCACCAACGGCGAATGGGCCTTTCCGACCGGTACCGTTTTCATCAAACACTTTGCCCTTGCAACCGACGAGGTCAACACGAACGTGCCGTTGCGCCGGCTGGAAACACGTTTGCTGGTGCGCGATCCCAATGGCTCCGTCTATGGCGTGACTTACAAATGGCGGCCGGATAACAGCGAAGCCGACCTGTTAAGCGGCAGCCTGAGCGAAGATATTCTTATCACGAATGCCATCGGAATTCGGACCCAGACCTGGTACTATCCCAGCCCCAGCGATTGTCTGGCCTGCCACACGCCCGCCGCCAATTACGTGCTGGGACTTAAGACCCGACAATTAAATGGCAATTTTACGTACCCCGCCTCTGGCTTGACGGACAATCAATTGCGGACTTTTAATCATTTGGGATTGTTCAACCCCGGAATTGACGAAGCACAGATACCCAGTTATGCGCAGCTGGTTTCGGTGACGAATACAAATGCTTCCTTAACCAATCGGGTTCGATCCTATCTCGATGCCAATTGCGCCCAGTGCCATCGGCCCGGAGGGTCGGGGCCAACTTTTGACGCACGGTACGACACCCCGCTGGCGAGCCAGAATATCATTAATGGAAACGTCTTGGGCAATCTCGGTTACGACAACGCTCACGTGGTGACTCCGCGCGATATCTGGCGCTCAATTCTCTATCAGCGCGCCAACAGTCTGGAGCCGCTGATCAAAATGCCGCCGCTGGCGCGAAATCTGGTGGATACGAACGCGATGATGGTCATTGCGGCGTGGATCAACGCCATGCCGGGGATTCCAGCGCTGGCGCCGCCAACGCTCAACCCGGCCGCCGGCACGTTCAACGGTTCCGTCGATATCACGGCGCTGCCGCCGAATGTGGGCGCCACCATTTACTACACGCTGGACGGCTCATTGCCCACGACCAATTCCTTGAAATATACCGGGCCGATCCTTCTGACCACAAGCACCACGGTCAACGCCAACGCCTTTGAATCCGGTTTCAACAACAGCGTCGCTGCCAGCGGTGTGTTCACGATCTTGCCCCCGATCTTTTTCACGTCGCCGGGCATGTTCAGCAATAATGTGTTCCAGCTGCATTTGTCCGCTACCCCGAATAAACCTTACATTTTGCAGGCCTCCACCAACCTGACACAGTGGGCATCCATCAACACCAACACGCCTCCAGCTACTCCGTTTTATTTGACCGACCCAAATGCAACCAACTTTTCCCGCCGCTTTTATCGCGTCCTGCTCCAACAGCCTTGAGCATGTCCAAGGGTCATCCGCGTTCCGCTCGCCGGCCTCGGCGCTCGCGTTGACCTTGGCTGCGATGCTTATCGGGTCGGGAGCCGCAGCGGATCAGATCATTCTCTCGCCATCGGCGGCACCAACCAATCATACGCCGACCCAGGCCATCTCTGAAATCCAAAAGCCCGCGGCCCTTCAGCTTCAAAACCCGGCGGCGCTCGCGCAACTGACCGAGCAGACCCGAACCTGCTGTATCCAAGGCCGGCGGCGAATTGCCGGCCGTGTGCTTCAGATCGTTCCGGAAGGACTGGTGGTGGACAGCGGCTATACGAATCTCTTGCGCCCGGAACTGAGCCGCTCTTGGGTGGCCCGGAGCAATGTTTCCGCCAGTCGTCCGCCGAATCTTGTCGAGGAAAACACTCCCGGCTCACTTTGTGTTGGATTGGTTTTTGTAACCGATATTCCGAAAAAGCCGATGGCCAAGGTCAACGATTATGTGATCCTTGAGGCCTATCCTGCCGGCCAGCACAGCTATGAACCGGTAAC
>JANYBF010000646.1 GCA_025360895.1 Verrucomicrobiota bacterium | reverse complement strand
GGACGGGACGAGCAAATGGCCGTGACCTGGGCCAGCGGAGAGGCGTTGATGGCCGGAATATGCGCGCTGGCCACCCAACCGTAACCGATGATGCCGACGTTGTATTTCTTCATGACGTTGGAACAGATTTTATTTTCCGATGCGCGTCATGCCACAACCTTTGCGCAAAGTTGTCAAAGCTAAACTCGGTGGCCGATCAGAATCATGGCACCAACTGATAACTGACGAAAGCCAGCTTTCGACTGTCCGGTGACCACGACGGCACATTGATCGTTCCCTGGCCGCCGAAAAGTTTGGCGAGCAGATCAATCTGGCCATTCGCCAGCGACAGCCGGCGCAACAGGACATCCTTGTTTTCCGGATGTCCCTTCACTTCGGGTTCGTAAGAAAGGAACACGAGCGATTTGCCGTCCGGCGACGGGTGGGGAAACCAGTTGTTGTAGTCATCCTTTGTGATTTGTTCCTGCTCGGTGCCGTCGGATTTCATGCGCCAGACGTGCATCCGTCCCGTGCGATCCGAGTTGAAGTAAATCCAGCGGCCGTCCGGTGAGTAGTCCGGTCCATCATCCAATCCTTGGGCGTCGGTAAGGCGCAATTCCGATCCACCCCCAACGGGGATCGTGTAGATGTCGAACGCGCCGTTGCGTTCAGCGCAATACGCCAAAGTCTGGCCGTCCGGCGACCAGCCGTGCCAGTACGACGGCCCCAGTTCGGTGATAAGTTTCGGCGTGCCGCCTGTGATCGGCAGCGTGTAGATGCGCGACTTTCGGTCGCCTTGGGTTTGGTCGCTGATCACGAACCGCGTGCCGTCCGGCGAAATCCCGTGATCATTGTTGCAGCGCGTTGCGAAGCCGGTGTCAACCGTTACAGGGTTACCACTCGAAAGTGCAATTCGATGAATGCGACCCTGACTGTTGAAAAGTAGATTGGTGCCGTCGGGCAACCAATTCGGCGCCTCAATCAGATTGGTGGTCCACCACACCACCCGCCGATCTTTCGACGCCAGCGTGATCGTCTCCAGCGTGCTGATGAGCGAAGGTTTTGCCGGGAACGGAATCGTGCCTTCATGCAATTCGACATTGGTGAACACGGCGGTCTCAAGTGCGTCATCATTGTGGGCACAGACGCCGAGGCCCACATAGAACGGCGCCTCCAGTTCCAGCCGAAATGACCCGCCCGCCGGACGCAACTCTTCGCCGATCCGGGCAACGGACAGGGACACATACTTGCCGCGCTTTTCCAACCGCAGTCGTCGCGGCCCGACCATGTTTGACTGAATCTCGCGCGTCAACGCACCCTTCGCCTCGCGATATTGGAGCGAAGTCAGTCCATCGCCATGAAGCGCAGCATCGGCATAAGCCGAATCGGCATCCAGGCTTTGCCGGATGAGCAGACATGCCTTGCGATGCGGATCGCCGACTGAGCCATCCAAAGTAATATCCGCCACGAGCGTTACATCGCCGGAAACTTTCTTCCAAACGAAGTGCAACGCATCGTTGGTGAACCACATATTTTTGCCGCCGCCAGCGACTTTGTAGTTCCTTTGGGTGGCGTCGAACTCGGTGGACCCAGTACGTTTCGGATTGCCGACATCCGCGTGACCCTCAAAGTCGCCGAGCGCGGCCGCGACCATTTCGGAAGCAAAAGCGAACAACCCAAGCAGGCGTGCGAGGTAGGGCCAAAGTGGGAATCTCATGGCCGGATTGAACAGGGTTAAAACGTATTTGGCAACCTGAGATAAAACATTTCCCAGGCCGTGGGACGCACCTGACACCACCCCAGTTCGCGTGCGCGGCGGACTCAGGGCATCCGGGGCGTAACGAGCCGGTAAAAACGGTTCGTTAACAATAGGCCCGGATCCGTCACCGATACCATACGGGCGGTGGGATAAGCCGTGAGATCCGCCAGCCATTGCCAAGTCGCGTTGAGATCGTCTTTGTACTGTACCGTGTAGGTCTTGCTGGCTTGGGCGAGGAAGCTGATGGTGGCCTCGCCAGCATCAACGGCCATCTGCTCGACTTTGAGATAACTGGCCGCATCGGCGGGATCGGTGCCCGCAATGTATTCCGCGCGGTTGCTCATGCCGTCACCATCTTTGTCGAGCGCGGCATCCAGTGCGCTGACTGGGTTCAGTCCGTATTGAGTTTCCCAGGCGTCGGGCAGACCGTCGCCGTCGGTATCCGGCAGGACGGTGATGTTGACGTTGGCCGTCACCCCCGCCGGACTGGCCAAGTTTTTCACCACCAACTGCCACGAGGTGTTGGCGGTGGCGGTGAAGGCGTGGAAAGAGCTGCGCAAATCCGAAACAATCGTATTGGTGACCAACGGCGCCTGAGTGGAGTGCCATTCGTAGGTAAAAGGCGGTGGGTTGCCTGATATTTCCACGCTCAACGTGACCGGACTACCCGCCACAACCGTCTGGTCGAGTGGCGGCAGACTGATCACAATGTCTTCGAGGATGACCAAGTAAGCGGGCGGGCTGACAATGAAACCAGAAAGATCGCCGACCGTAACCGTGTAAACAGCGCCATCGGCCAACTGCACATTTGCCAATGCGAAGTTCGCGTAGGTGGCGACTGCGAGGTTCGCGCCGTCTTTTTGCCATTGGTAGTCCAGCGGCCCCGTGCCGAACGCGACGACGCCAAAGCTGACATTGGTCCCAGCGCGAGCGTTGACGCTCTGTGGCGGCGTCGTAATGGTCAGTGACGAACCCACCCAGTTGGCCGGATCGTTGCCGTAAGCTGCGTCCGCAATGCGCCGCAAAGCCGCACCGCCGCCGTCGGCCGAGGGGGGCCACGGAGCAACATCCCGGTAGCTCACCTTGTCCACCAGGATGTAGGGCACGCCGTTGGTATCGGGCGCGTCCGGGCGCTGCACTTCGATGGTGTCGCTTGAATTATCGAGCTTGCCGCCATACGGACCGAGTACGGAAACTCCGGCGAAACCATATTTGGAACGAAAAGCTGAAAGCAGCGCGGCATTGGTCGGATTAAAATTTACCAGCACCAAGGATTGCGCCGCGTTCAACGTGGTGTTGGTTGGGAAGTCAAAATCCACCCCGCCGCGCACGCGCCAGGAATTCGTATGGTATGTCGGCTCGATGAATGCCACGGGAGCCGCCGTGATGTTGCGCAGCTCGATGAACTCATCGTCTGCGTTATCGAGACCGCCCGCCAGATCGGGGGGGTGATACATGATCTGATGGATCACGACCGGGCCGACGAGCGGGTCGGAGTTGACACCGGGCAGGGTGCGCGACACCTGAGACACGAAATGTTCGTCCCCGGTGCTGAGAACATAGCGGCCAAAGGAAACGCCGTTCTGCGCAGCGCCAAAGGTGAACCCGTGGCTGTAGCCGGTGAGATTCATGTTCGCATCGCCGGAAAAGAGATAAACCTCATCGCCGTACGAACTCAGGAGGAAATTGTTGGTCGTACCGGGAACGGGATCAAAATCGAGTGCGGTGAAGACGCGGTAGCCGTTGGCGGGAATCGTTGTTCCGTTCGGGATGCGAAACTTCCACGGGTATTTGCCATCGTCCGTCAAAAACCAGCCGCCGACGTTCACCCCCGCCGTGGTGGGATTATAAAGTTCGATTGAATCGCTCAACGGCGGGTCCGTGTGGGTGAGCGCCTCGTTAATCAGAATCCCAGGGATGATGGGCGTGGGATCATCCGCACCCGGCGAACCAAACGGGCTGGTACTCGCACGCCAACTCGTGGGATTGCTGGGATTGGGATTCGCGTTCGGATCTTTGGCGACCAAGGAATAACCAAAACCATCTGGCGTGAGGGGCCAGGCCCCGCTGTCCTTGTAATCCACCGAGGTGACTTCCGTGCCGAGTGGGTGCGAAATCGTCAGGTTTTCTCCATTGTTATCCAGCTTTCCGGTGTAAAGACCGTCCACCACGAGGCCGGGATAACGCGCCTGCAACGTCGTCAGATTGCGGCCCAGCACAAAGAACTGCCCCGGATTGAGCCGCGTCCCATTGGTAAAGGTAAAGGTGATGCCACTGGTGAAACTCAGGCCGCTAAGATCTATGACGTTGGTGCCCGCGTTCTTCAACTCGACAAACTCGAACTCGTCGCCCGCGGTCGCCCCCACGCCCGGTGGATTGTAGTTAATCTCCGTGAAGATCAGCTTGCTCAAATCCTGCGCCGGATAAAACGTCGCCCCGACGATTGCACTCCAAGTCGTGCCGCTCAGAACCCGGGCGCGGACGGTGGTCGGAAAATTAACAACGATGGGCGTGCCGGGGGTATCGGCGATGGCACTGGGCGAAATGTTGCCGCCCCGCAGGCGGGGATCGGTTCCATTCAACGTGTAATAAATCGTACCGGCCGCATTGTTGTTCGTGAGAGAGAGGGCAAAACCGTTGGCGACCACGCCGCCATAACTGCTGAAGAGCGGCGCGTTGACCGTCGGGAACAGGCCGTCGGCTTTGAGTTGATTAACGAGTACCGCCGTGCGCCCGTTGACGAAGGCGTTGAACACGGTGTTCATCGCGTTGACCCAATCCACGCGGGTAAAGGGCGCGGCGCGCTTGGCGTCCCCCCAACGGGCGGATTCCGCGACGATGGCGCGCTGAATCTCATTGCTGCGGGTCAACAGGCTGGCGCGCATTCCCGGGACGGAAAGCGGTCCGCCGTTGAAGCAGTGTTGTTGAACCCGGTCCGCGACGAGCATCCGGAACTCCGCGCTTGGGTGCATGCGAAACCAGATGTATTGCGGAGTCGAGCGCTGGATGGCCGCCGCCGCGCCGCCGGATTGCGTCAAGGGGTTGCCACAGGTCCAATCCGCATTGATGACGCCATAGGTGTTGGGGGGCGTGGTGCTGGCGAGGTTCACAATACCGGTGCGGTCTTCATTCACGTTCAAGAGCGTGTGTTCCGCATCGTGCGAAATGAAGCGGAACCCGCCGTGTTTCCCGGTACGATCGCGAAAGCCGTAACAGTTGTTGGGCGAATCGTTGCCGAGAAAGTTCGAAATGGGCGCGTCCAGGTTGTCGCCGTAGAGGATGACCAGCATGTAGTCAATCATGTTGGCGACATCCACGAGGTTTTCGTAAGCCGGATTCGCCGTGCCATCAACGTTCAAACCTTGAACTTTGAAGTAGTCTGCGTCATTGGCAAAGCCGTTCGTCGCCGCCTGCCAGAGCCGGTACCAGGCGTCAGTGTTGCCGTCCGTCGCACCGCTGATGTAGCCGTCCAACTGTTTGATCACATCGTAGTCATCCGCGCTTCCGCCAACGTAGGATTCAGCAAAGGACGCTTCCGCGCGTTCTTCGGAATTGTAGAGCCCCCAATACTGTCCGTTGATGTAGAGGTGATAAAAATTGCCACGCGTGCTGAGTCCGTTCATGGCGAGCTGTGCATCCCGTGAAGATACGTCACGCAGACACATCATCCGGCTGTCGCCCTGAAACGCCCACGAGTAGTTCTGCATGGTGCGCATGTCGAACTTGTCGAAACTGGACGCACCGGTCGGGCCAAAGAACGGATAGTTAAGCTTGGACGCGCCATATTCCTGCCGGAAGAAAAACCGGAACGCATGCTTGGGATTGTCCGTACTCCGGCTGAACCCGCCGCGCATACGGATACCACAGTTGATGTGAAATCCCTCCGTATCGTCGGGATAAATCAACTCGATGGAGCAGGGGCGTTCCCAAGCGATGGTGTCCCCGCCCGGATTGGCGTAGATCCCGTTGACACCGAAAAGATCGTTCACGTCCGCAACAATGCTAAAGGTTGGAATCGCCTGGAGGTCGCTCTTGATTGTGTCTTTGTACGCGGCGGCATTCACGATCTGCGGGTCCATTCCGTAGTCCACCACGTTTGCGCCCCAGGTGGCCGGCCAACCGGGCGGGGCCGCACCGTTGGTGGATTGATTGATCACGTCGCTGAGGAACAGGTAAGTCTGAGCGTCCACATCCGATGGCAGCAAACCGGGGCTATAGGCCGCCGCGCGAACCACGGTCGTTTTACTGATGGGAATCGGCACCCCGTAGATTAGCCCGCTGGTCACGGTCGGCGCGGTGCCGTCGGTGGTGTAGCGGATGGTGACGGCGGGCGTGGCACAGGTAATGGAGAGGGAAAACGCCGTGTCATAAAAGCCGCGTTTGTGACTGAACTTGGTATCGGACACCACTCCCGTGATCGTACTCGCGCCATTGTTCGTGCCGGGGGTTTGTGTCTGAAAATACTTTAATTGATCCACGGGATCGAAGCCCCACGAATAATCGGTGCGTTGGTTCGGGTACGGATTGAATGAAGCGATCAGTTGGCGGGGCACCTCGGCGTTGTAGAGGCCAAGAAATTCACCATCGGGACCAAGGCTGAAATTGGCATGGAGCTTGGAGCCGGGCGTGACCGGCTTACGATCCTTGCCGGAGCAGAACACCGTCAAGTAACTGCGCGGGCCGATGGCGACGGCGGGAAAGACCCACTTCGCCGGCGTGCCTTCGTTATCCGTCAACGACCAACCCGCGAGGCTCACGGTGTTGGTGCTGGTGTTGAAAAGTTCCACCCAGTCCTGCACTTCGTTGTCCTCGTCGCGCAGGCCGTTGACGTTGGCAGCGGCGAGTTCGTTCAGCCGCACGGAATCCACAATCGCATTTGGATCGAGCACATAGCTCCAGTTGGCCCCGGCGAAGTTGTTGGGCACGGCCGCCAAATCGCGGATGTTGTGGTTCACGGCGAACTGGACCTGCACGGTCCCGACAGCGGGCGGGGGAAAGGTGAAGACGTATTGACTGGACGTGACGGCGCTGATGCTTGCGGCCGGGACGCTGTTGATCAGCAGATCCGCCGCATCAACGCCAGTCACCGCTGCAGAGAAGTTCACTTCGATCTGCGCCAGACTGCGCACGGTGACGCTGGCAAACGGAAGTTGAAACGCAACCGTCGGAGCGATCGTATCCGCGAGATTGTATTGCCATGTCGCGCCGGGACCGGTCGCGTTAAACGGATTGGGCGGCATCCCGTAATCAACGATGCCGTGGCCACCAACCCAGGTAATCGTCACATTGCCATAGGCGGGTTGGGGAAAGGTGAAGGTGTAGGTATCATTCCCGCCGGTCATTCCGGTTGCGGGTACGCCGTTGATCAGAAAATCCGAGGCGTTCACTCCGTTGACCGGCTCGCTGAAGGTGACCGTAACCTGCGTCAAGTTGTTGACTGAGCCCGGCGCCGGACTGCTGGTCGCGACGACCGGCGGTGTCGGGTCCGGCGCCGTGGTGCTAAGCGAGCAATCGAAATCCAGGTCAGAACTGCCTAGTGAGATGTTGAAAACCTGAACCGTGATGACATTGGTTCCGAGGACCAGATAATTAGTCGGGGAGAGCAGGTCGTAAAAGACAAACGGCACTGGTTCGGTGGCCAGCTCGGCCAGAGTACTGATGGACACGGCACTGCCCGGGGTCCCGACGCCCGCGCGCTGGACTTCCGTGCCGTTGATCCACGCCACGAACCCATCATCAACCAACGCGCCGAACCGCAAAGCGCTAAACTCGGTGATGTTGGTGAGCACAAAGGTCCGCCGCAGGAAAATGCAGGTGTATTGATTCTGCATGTCCGTAAGCTGCGTCCCGCTGGGCAAGGTGGAAGAGTCGCCGGAAGTGTCGTACCAGAATGGCGCCGGCGCGGGGGTGAAAGCTGAATCGTTGAAATTGATGCCGCGCCACGCGGTCGGGTCCGGGGTGGAAGCCTCCACCTGGCCTTTGAAGTGTTTCCAGGTGGCGCCCGTGTTGAAGATCGCGGTAGCCGGCGACGGTAGCGCCACCAGCGCGACCAACAAGCCCAGCAGAAGAATTCGGATTCGCATCATAAATCGAGTATGCCTTCTTGATCCAAG
>JANYBF010000581.1 GCA_025360895.1 Verrucomicrobiota bacterium | reverse complement strand
TTCCAATTTTTTGGACAACGAATCGAGTTCTGGACTGATCGCAACTTCAGTGGTCACCGCAAACATCAATTTTCCAGATTGCTCAATCAGAGTATCGCCCCATTCCCGTACGTTTCTATCGACGTGAATGAAACTTGGATGCTTTTCCTCAGCCGCCTTGATCAAGTCTTCGGCTTGCTTGCGCGCGTTCGGCCCACATTTCGGGCCAGCCTGCCACACCGGAATCCGATGCCCCCACCAAAGCTGACGACTGATGCACCAGTCCTGAATGTTCGCCAGCCAGTGGTCATAAACCTTCGCCCACCGCTGCGGATGGAAACGCATTTTCCCATCATTCGGAGGGACGAGCTTCGCGAGTCCTTGACTTTCATCGGATAGGTTAGGGACTCGTGTAACTCGTCCCTCCGAAGTGTCGGTTTGCTCCACGCAAGCCTTGGATTCCTCCACCGCCGGATACTTCAAAAACCATTGCTCGCTCAAGCGCGGCTCGATGGGCACGTGTGCCCGTTGGCTGAAACCGATTTTGTTTTCGTACGGTTCTTCCTTCTCCAGCGCGCCGAGCTCCTTGAGTTTCTCCACCGCCACCTTGCGCGCGGCGAAACGGTCCATACCCGCGAGATCCTTGCCGGCGAGATCGTTCATCGAACCGTTCGGGTTCATGATGTCCACGGCGGCGAGCTTGTGGCGCTGGCCGATCTCGAAGTCGTTCTTGTCGTGCGCCGGTGTCACCTTGAGCACGCCCGTGCCGAACTCGAAGTCCACGTATTCATCGCCGATGATCGGTATGAGCTTTTGCTCGCGCGGCAATTCCGAGGGCAGGGGACGGAGGGCGTGTTTGCCGATGAGATGCGCATAACGCGGGTCTTTCGGATTCACTGCGATGGCAGTGTCGCCGGGGATCGTCTCGGGTCGCGTGGTGGCGATGGTGAGCCAGACGCGTCCTTCTGAATCAATCTGGGGGCCCCCTTTCTTCTCCTCTGTAGCAGCCGACGTGAGTCGGCTCTGACTATCCGCCGGAGAAGTTTGAGCGGACTCACGTCCGCTGCTACCAGATATAGATTCCGCCACCTCGACCTTGAAGTAGTAGAGAAACCCTTTCTGCGACTCCATCTCGACCTCTTCATCCGACAAAGCGGTGAGCGAAGCAGGACACCAGTTCACCATGCGTTTGCCGCGATAGATCAGGCCTTTCTTGTAAAGGTCCACAAACACACGCTGCACATTGCGCATGTATTCGGCATCCATCGTGAAGCGCTCACGAGACCAATCGCATGAGCAACCCAGCTTCTTGAGTTGCGAGATGATGATGCCGCCGTGCTTTTCCTTCCATTGCCAGACGCGCTTGATGAACTCGTCACGGCCAAGGTCGCGCTTCGATTTTTTCTCTTCCTTGGAAATCTGTTTGGCGACCATGCTCTCGGTGGCGATGCCCGCGTGGTCCGTGCCCGGCAGCCAGAGGACTTCCTTGCCGTCCATGCGCGCCTTGCGGCTGAGAATGTCCTGGATGGTGTTGTTGAGCACGTGCCCCATGTGGAGCATGCCCGTGACGTTCGGCGGCGGAATGACGATGGAATACGCCGGGCGCTGGTCGCTGACGCGCGCCGGGTCGGCGGTGAAGCAACCTTGCTTCAGCCAGAAGTCATACCATTTGTCCTCGACGGACTGCGGTTCGTAGGCTTTGGGAATTTCAGACATATTCAGCCCGACCAGCCTACCAGAACCAAGACAACCTTCGCAACCAATGGGATGCTCAACCAAAGATCGGCGGTCACTGTGGTTTGTATGCCCGCGTTGCCAGAAAGCCGGGGGCGTATTGCGTTATGCACTTTTCCGTCCACACATCTTCGTAAAAACCAGCGATGACAAAACCCGCCGCGATCTGGCCGCCAATGATTTCTTCCAAGGAATGGCTGAAGACCATCGGCTCGCCAGCTTGGAACAGCGCGGCGCGTTCAATTTCGGAAATGCTGTGCAGGTCTGAATAGGGCAAGCGATGCCTCACTGTTAGTTGCCCTTGATCCGCGAGTTTCTCATCAAAGATGTGGCAAAAGGGATTGGTGAAACCGGCGAGCAGTGCACCACCGGGACGCAACACGCGAAACACCTCGGGCCAGACTGGACCAATGTCCGGCACGAAATCGACGGAGCACGGATTGACGACCAGATCGAAAGTGCTCCCTGCGAACACACTCAGATCCCCCATTTCGCCGAGGACAGTCTTGATCGGCAATCCGTCCCGCTCCGCCACGAAGCGATCCTGCTCAAGCTGTTTGGGCGAATTATCGAAAACCGTCACCTCGGCTCCAGCCGCCGCCAGCACCGGGGCTTGTTGGCCACCGGCACCCGCCAGGCAGAGTATCCGCAAACCGGGCAAAGTAGGAAACCACGAGCGTGGCACGGGTTTCATCGGCGTCAGGACGATTTGCCATTCTCCCTGCCGGGCGCGAGCCGTAATCTCGGCCGACACGGGCTGGGTCCAACGATTGCCGCGTTTGACCTGCTCGTCCCACGCCTTACGGTTGTAATCCGCCACATTCATCAGCAGCAAAGCTTTGACTGGACTGGGATCACGGGAAAGACGGGGGAAAGTCAGTTGCTGTCTTCAGCCGCCTCCGTCTATCTCTTCAATCCCTTGCAGAAGTTCTCGATGCGCGCGAGACCCTTCTCGATGTTCGCCATGCTCGTTGCGTAACTGAGCCGGATGTAATCGTCCGCGCCAAAGGCAATGCCGGGAACGGCGGCGACTTTTTCCTGCTCTAATAGCCGGGCACAAAAGTCCGCGGACTTGAGGCCGGTCCCCGAAATGTTGGGGAAGAGATAAAACGCGCCCTTCGCATTCACACAAGTGAGGCCGGGCATGGCGTTGAGTTTGTTGAACGCGTAGGTGCGGCGTTTGGCAAACTCCGCGAGCCACTTCGGCAAATGATCCTGCGGACCGGCGAGCGCAGCGACCGCGCCTTTCTGGGCGAACGAAGTGGGGTTGCTGGTGCTGTGGCTTTGCACCGCGTCAATCGCCTTGGCGATGGGTTCGGGCGCGGCGCACCAGCCGAGCCGCCAACCGGTCATGCTCCAGGCTTTGGCGAAGCCATGAACGATGATGGTGTGTTCCAAATGCGCGGGCGAGAAGCTCGCCACGCTCTTGTGCTGCGCGCCATCGTAGAGCAGATGCTCGTAAATCTCGTCGCTCATGATGAGCACACCCTTCTCGATACAGACATCGCCGAGCGCTTTGATTTCGTCCGGCGTGTAAACGGAGCCGGTCGGATTGCTTGGTGAATTGAGGATGAATAATCGCGTGTTCGGCGTGATTGCCGCGCGGAGTTGGGCCGGTGTGACTTTGAATTCCGTCCGGTCGGACGTCTCGAGGATGACGGGTTTGGCGCCAGCCAGCTTCACCATCTCCGGATAGCTCAGCCAGTACGGCGCGGGGATGATGACTTCGTCACCCTCCTGGCAGGTCGCAAGGATGACGTTGTAACAGGAATGTTTGCCGCCGCAGGAGACGATGATTTGCGAAGGCTTATAGGCCAGGCCGTTCTCGCGTTTATGCTTGTCCGCGATGGCCTGACGCAGTTCTGGGATGCCGGCGGCGGGAGTGTACTTGGTGAAACCGTCCGCTAGGGCTTTCGCGCAAGCGTCCTTGATGTGTTGTGGCGTGTCGAAGTCCGGTTCGCCGGCGCCAAAACCGACAACGTCCAACCCCTCGGCCTTCATTTGCTTGGCTTTGGAATCAATGGCGAGCGTCAGGGAAGGGGCAAGCGACGCGGCTCGTTGCGAAATCTTATAATTCATAAACGGCGCAGAGGATTGGCAACTGGCTGGCCGGGTGCAAGCGGATTTAGTGCAAAACTACTTGGTGGGACGGGCAAGTCTGCAATCAAGTCTTCCGGCCGGGAACCGCGGAGCCGTGCGAATCACTTGGGCTCAAGTAGGGGTGCCTCGTCGGGTTTTGCTTCGGGCTTGGCGGTGTCCTTCTTCTCAATGAGCAGTTGTGCGCGTTCTTTAAGCAGGGAATCCACCGTCCAGCCCGAAACCAGATAAGTCCACGGTTCAAACACCTTCTCGGCCGCGAGTTTTTCTCCAAGCTTTTGCTGCTGGTCGGCAAACTCTTTGTCGAGCTTCGTCTTGTCTTCGGGTTTTTCGTCTTTGCCCGCCGTACGCTCCTTGGGCAAGGTCGCCGCCACGGTAAGCGTCAGAAAATAATTCTCATTGGTCTTGGCGCCAACTTTGATGGTGTAGTTGAAGCCGTAAAACGTTTCAATGGCCACGACCTTGGGTTGGTTGAGGCCGGTCTGTTCCGGTGTGGCCCCCACGACGACATCGTCAAAGCTCGGGGAAGCAAAAGGATTCCCCACGCCACTGGCTTTACCGGCGTCGAGTTCTTCGCCCGGTGTTGGCTCGGCCAACTTCAAAGCGCCACCTTCGGTCTCCCGCACGAGTTTCCACGAATTAGTCGTTTGCGGAAACGTCACCGCGATGGTCCGTGCCTTTTCAACCTTGAAGAAATCCTTGTTCAGCCAAGGCTCGGGGTTCGGCTCCAAGTTCGCCAGCGGATCTGAAATCAACACGACGTGATCGGAAGCGCCGCCGGCCTGCACATAGCGTCCATCGGGGAAGCCGCCATCGCCCGCTTCCTCCATGGGCGACTTTTGACCGCCGCTCTTCATGTGTTTTTTGCCGAGCAACAGCGTTTTGATTGCCTTGCCGTCGGCATCGCGGAACTCCACGGTGGTCGGTAAGCTCGCGCCGCTGGGGGCGAGTTCAAGCCTGGGCAACTGCGATGGGCCGACGGTTTCGGTTTGAACGACTTTCAAATCTTTCAGCTTGAGCAACAGGCCGCTGATTTCCGGGAAGTTGGCGGGATAATCACCCCGTTGCGTCACGCGCCAAAGATCGCTCTTCTTCGCCAGCGTCAATTCGTTGGTGCCGCGTTTGACGAATATCTGCGCAACATCGTTCACGACAAACTCCCCGAGCAGCTTCTGTCCGATGGTCGCGCCGCCACCGCCCCACGAGGAGGTTTGCGTGCGCCACTGTTTCAGCCCCCCCGCGCCGAGGACGAGGACCAATACCAGCAGGATGAGAAAATGTTTCCGGTTCATTTGGCCGCCGTAAGTTTGCGTTTATAGACCGCTAGCAGGATGCCGCAAGCGGTCACCGCCAGGGGCACCGCGAAGATGTTCCACCACTTCACGCGCGTTTGGAGTTGATCCACTTCGCGTCGTAAATCCTTCTGGGTCTTTTTCAGAACCGTCCGCGCTTCCGCTTCCTTTTTGCGGAATTTTTCCAGCTCGGCCTGCTGCTCCGGCGAAAGGATGAAGCGTTGATTCTTGTCCTTGTTCTTCTGCAATTCATTCAGGCGCTGCTGCGTTTCGGCGAGGCTGGCCTCCAACTCCTGAACTTTGCCGCGGAACCGTTCATCCGCCTGCGCCTCCAGTTTCTTAATTCGAGTGAAGGGCCGGTTCAGGGTCGCGCGACTACGGACGCCGATGAGGTTGTTATCGCCGGCCAGTTGTTCAACGGAGTTTTGCGCAAAGTTCAAATTGCCGTTTAAAGGCTGGCGTAGATTGCCAATGGGCGTTTGCATTTCCTGCACCGAAAAGCTGTCATGAATCATGTCCGCATCGCCGACGAGAATCACGGTGGATTCGGTTTTCCCCTCCTTCAGGGATTCGTCCGGCTTGCTGGCATCCGGCTTGGGTTCGCTGTCCTTTTTGTCCTCGGCTTTCTTTTCTGCGGGTTTGCCGTCGGGAAAAGCGGTTTTAAATTTGCCGGCCAGCCGGATGGCCAGGGCGTATTCCGTGCCGGAGGCTTTGAAGTCCTTGAGCGCACTTTCAGGGGAGAGATTGGCCATCATTCCATCCACAAGTTTTGAATTGGCCGTACTGCGGAGGAGCACCGTTTCTTTGAGCCCCGCCGCGGGAGTGCCGGAGAAAACGCCGCCGGCAAAATACCAGATGTTGTCAATCTGGCTGGTAACGACATCGTTGGTGTCAATCCCCTCGGCGGTGATCGAAAGCCAGGTGGGCTGTTGTGTAGGTTGCCCATTCCGCCCGCCAACTTCCATCTGGAAATTCACATCCGCCACCACCTTGGTGTTTTCAAAACTCACGCCCCAAGCCTTGAGCAGCTTATCCAGGTTGGATCCGCCCCCGCCCATCTGGGCCATCATGGGATTCTGCTGGTTGCGGCTTTCGATCAGCGAATTCGCGTCGAGAAAAGCCAGGAGCTTGCCACCGCGCAAAACGAATTGATCAATCGCGAACTGCGTCCCGTCGGTGATGTCTTTCGGGTGAATGACGATCAGGACCTTGATCTCCGGGTCAATCTTATCCGTGGTTATATCCACGCGCTTAACGGTGAAGTCGCTTTGGAGTTCCGTGATCAATGCCCAAGCCGGCTGTCCACGCTGGCCCATCTGCGCCATCATCGGATTCGACGGCATGCCGAACACTGGCAAGGCGCTCATCACGCCGACAACAGGCTTTTCCGAAGTTTCAACCCGCGTGATGGCGCGGGACAAATCGTATTCGAGCAAGCGCTCGCGGTTTGGTTGGAGGAAGGGGACGGATTGTTTTGCGTCCAGCAGGCTCACGGCCAGGCCCAGGTAAAACTTTTCTCCGCTGGGCAGCGGCAACCCTTCCACCCCGTCGAGCCGGGCGGAATCCTCGGCATCCGAGTCCGGCTTGGGGTCGTATTTCTCGAGGATGATTTTGCCCTTGCCCGCCTGCTTGTATTCGTTAAGCAGGTCTTCCACTTTCCGCGCGTAACTCTTGAGGAAAACGGTGTCCGGCGAAGTGTCGGCACTTTGCGAACAGTAGAAACGGATTTTCACCGGGGTATCCAGCCGGGTGAGAATCGCGCGCGTGCCCGCCGACAAGGTGTAGGCTTTTTCCTTGGTCAGGTCCACCCGCTGGCGCAGGCCGCCGGCAATGATGTTCACGGCGACAAGAATCAGCGCCATCGCGATAACGCCGCCGACCGAATAGAGAAAGGTTTCGAGAGATTTTTTTTGCATCGCAGTTAATTTTAGCCCGTTTTAGCCCGCGCGATGCCCGCGCAGAATCACGCTCGTCGAGAAGAGGGAAAAACCGATGAGCGACAGGAAAAAAAGCACGTCGCGGGAGTCAAGAATTCCCCGTTGAAACCCGTCGAAGTGAGTGATGACACTAAAGCCGGCGACCGCGTCCGCCACGCGCGAGCCAAACCACTCGTTCATGGAATCCACCACGGGCTGGAATCCGGCGAGAATCAGGAACAGGCAAATCACCAGCGAGACAATGAAGCTGACGACCTGCGTGCGCGTCATGGCGGACGTGATGCAACTCACGGCCAGATAGGCGCCGGCCATCAGCCAGCTTCCAATGTAGCCGGTCAGAATCACGCCGTTGTCCGGGCTGCCGAGGTAATTCAACGTGACGACAACCGGAAAGGTTAACACGAGGGCCAGGCCCAGAAACAGCCACGAGGCCAGAAATTTGCCAACAATCGCCTGCCACGTCGTGATGGGCATGGTCAGCAACAGTTCCAGGGTGCCCACGCGCCGTTCCTCGGCCCACAACCGCATGCCGACTGCCGGCACGAGGAACAAATAAAACCAGGGGTGCCACATGAAGAACGTCATGGTTAAGGACGCTTGACCGCGATCCAGCAGTGTCGGCTTGACCATGAAGGTGAAGAACCCGCACAACAGCAGGAAAATAACGATGAACACGTACGCCAGCGGGGATGAGAAATACGCACCGAGTTCGCGCTTGGCGATCGTTTTGATGTTGGCCCAGGTATTCATTTCGCTTGCTCCTTCGCGGTGTCCGGCAGGGTAATGCTGCGAAACACTTCGTCCAACCGGCCCACCTCGGTATGCAATTCCTCAACCGGCCAACTGCGCGTGGCTTCCAAAACTTCGCGGGTCAAATCCTGCTCTCCGGCCGTTCGCGGGAACACCGTGGCCGTGATCCGGTCGCCCTGGGCTTCCGCCGTCACCCGCTTCGCCGTGCGAAGCTGGCTCAACTTTTCTTTCACCACGTTGGCGGTCATGCCACTCACCCGCAGGGTGACGGCGCCCGCCCAGTCCGATCGCTGTCGTAACTCTTGCGGCGTGCCGTTGGCGACGATCCGGCCGCGATCAATGATGATGGCGCGTGAGCAAACCGCGTCCACCTCTTCGAGAATATGGGTCGAGAAGATGATCGCCTTTTTCTCACCCATCCGCCGGATCAAACCGCGAATCTCGTGCTTTTGATTCGGGTCGAGACCATCGGTCGGTTCGTCGAGCACCAGGACTTCGGGATCGTGAATGATGGATTGCGCGAAGCAGGTGCGGTGGCGATAGCCCTTGGAAAGCGTTTCGACACTTTGATGCCGGACTGATTGCAGGAAGCACATCTCGACGGCCCGGTTAACGGCTTTCTTTTTTGCATCCCCACGCAAACCGCGAATCTCTGCGGCAAACCCCAAGAAGCCGCTCACGGTCATATCCGTGTAAGCGGGGGCATTTTCCGGCAGGTAGCCGATGAGCCGTTTTCCGGAAATCGGATCCTCGACCATGTCAAATCCACCCACGCTCACCTTGCCGCCCGACGGCGGGATGAAACCGGTGATAACGCGCATGGTGGTGGATTTACCCGCGCCGTTTGGCCCGAGAAATCCCAGCACTTCACCGCGTTCGACCGTAAACGAAATGCCATCCACAGCCCGTTTGGGGCCGAAGAGTTTCGTCAAATTATCAACTTTGATCATGGCTTGCGTTTCAAATCCAACCCAAAGGAGCGTGCGAAATAACCAGCCGGCGCGCGTTTGTAAATGTTTATCGTCGGGTGTTTCCGTTTGTCCGGCTCTGGTGGTTCATGTCACTTTGCAGTTTTGGACAATCCTACGGCAAAATGTTCAAAAAAAGTTACGTGCCCCCCGACCTTGGTCGGAAGGCGGGTGCTTTGGCCGGCTTCACCGTTGTCAATTTCGCGCGCCCGGCTTAATCTGCCTTTGTGCCCCACGCATGACGCCGACCCAACAGCATGCCACGCTCGCCGCCACGGATTGCCCGGTCGCATTCGACAATCTGACCCGGCAGCTCTATGCCACGGACGCGTCGCATTATCAGATCGAACCGCTCGCCGTCGCTTTCCCGCGTGATGCAAAACAGGCCGCTGCCATTATCCAAGCGGCGGCGCAAGCGGGCGTGCCGGTGATTCCAAGGGGCGCGGGCACAGGCCTGGTCGGCGGCGCCATCGGCGAGGGTGTGGTGGTGGATTTCTCGCGCCACAACCGTTTGATCACAGATTTCAATCCGGAGCAACGCACCGTGCGCGTCGGCGCGGGCGTGGTGTTGGATCAACTCAACGATTTACTTCGCCCGCAGGGGCTGGCCTTTGGGCCGGACGTGGCGACGAGTTCGCGGGCCACCCTTGGCGGGATGATTGCCAACAATTCTTCCGGTGCCCATGCGCCGCTGTATGGCACGACGGCTGACCACCTCGTCGAACTTGAAATCGTTCTCGGCGACGGGTGCGTGCTGAAAGTCGGGCCGGGGCATGGTACGCTGCCGCGTCAGCGTGAGTTGCTCGAAGACATGGCGATGCTCAACGCGCTGCAAATTGCCGAACGCTTCCCGGCCGGGCTGCTCAAACGTTGGCCCGGCTATGCGCTCGACCGGATTGCCCGGGCGCCGGCCAACCTCATTAACGTCCTGGCGGGCAGTGAGGGTACGCTGGTGGCGATTACCTCCGCTGTCGTCAAGCTGGTGCCGACGCCGGACGAAATCGGGCTGGCTCTGATTTTCTTCGACTCGATCCCGGAGGCGATGCAGGCGGCGGTGGCGTTGCGCGATTTGAATCCGGTGGCCGTTGAATTTCTTGACCGCCTTCTGCTCGATCAAACCCGCGGGCACCGCGAATTCCAAAGCGCGCGGGACTTGCTGGAACTGGATGCGCTGCCGACGGCGGGGGTGTTGGTCGTGGAGTTTTATGGCGACGTCATGGATCACCTCGGAGCGCTGGCGAAAAGGGCCATTGGCACCCGCAAAAGGATTCTCCAGACGCTGGCGGAGATTCATCAAGTCTGGGCGTTGCGCAAGGCGGGACTGGCATTGCTGATCAGTTGCAAAGGCAACGCCAAGCCGGTGACGTGCATCGAAGACACCGCGGTGCGGCCGCAGGATTTGCCCGCGTATTACAAGGAACTGTCGTCACTGATCCATGAAATGGGATTGGACGCGTCGTTCTACGGCCATGCGTCCTCGGGCTTATTGCATGTGCGGCCGGTGCTGGATTTGCGCTTGGCGGAGGATTTGAAAAAATTCCGGGCGATCACCCAGGATGTCGCGGCGCTGGTGAAACATTTCAAAGGCTCGTTTGCCGCGGAACATGGCGTGGGCCTGGGCCGCACGGAATTCTTGAGGAAGCAGGTAGGCGATGATCTTTACCTGCTGATGCGACAGATCAAGAAGTCGTTCGACCCGCACAATCTCTTCAATCCCGGCAAGCTCATTGATGACGGACGCTACCAGCTCGATACCAACCTGCGGGCAGGGGTGGGGGCCACGCTCCAACTGCCGTTTGAGCCGGCGCTGGCCTTTGCGGCGCGGGACGGATCGTTCGTCACCAACCTCGAACAGTGCAATGGCTGCGGCGGGTGTCGCAAAGAAACGCCCACGATGTGCCCGACCTTTGTCGCGACCGGCGAGGAAATCATGTCCCCGCGCGGTCGTGCCAACGCGATCCGGGCCGCGTTGGAGTTGCGCGGCCTCGGGCCGGCCGACCCGTTGCGCTCCGAGGAGATGGCGGCGGCGTTGAGTAATTGTCTCTCGTGCAAAGCTTGCACGAATGAATGTCCGTCCAATGTAAATCTGGCCTTGCTGAAAGCCGAGCTTCAGTGGGCCCGGATCCGGCGCGATGGTCTGTCGTGGCGCGAACGGTTGTTCAGTTCCGTGGATTGGTTGGGGCGGTTGGGTTGCAAGCTGCCGCGTATCGCAAACGAGTTGTTGAAGTCGCGTCGCGTGCGTCGGGTGATGGCGGGTCTCACCGGAATTGCGGCCGAACGGGTCTTGCCGCGATACACCAAGCAAAGGTTTGACCGGTGGTTCGGGCAACGAACTCCGCCTACTGCCGCGCTGCGGGGTCGGGTCCTGCTGTGGGACGACACGTTTGTGCGTTATCACGAGCCGCACATTGGCATTGCGGCGGTGAACGTGTTGGAACTGGCGGGTTATGAAGTCGCGGTCGTGAGCGGTCGCAAATGCTGTGGCCGACCGGCTTTCAGTCAGGGTAATCTCGGCGAAGCCGCCAAACTCGGCACGCACAATCTCGCGTTGCTGAGCCAGGATGGCGATGACACGCCGATCATTTTTCTCGAGCCATCCTGCTACTCCATGTTCATCGAGGATTATCACGAAATGAAATTGCCGGCCGCCGAGCGGGTGGCGGCGCGCTGCTTTTTGTTCGAGCAATTCCTCGACGAATTGTTGCGGCATGAGCCGGGAGCGCTCGTCTTCAAGCCGCGCCCGACAACAGTGGCCATTCATGTGCATTGCCACGCGAAAGCGCTGACGTATCCGGCCTACATGCACCGGTTAGCGGCACGGTTGCCCGGCCGCAAGGTGCATTATCTCGACAGCGGCTGCTGCGGGATGGCGGGCGCGTTTGGCCTGTTGGAAAGCAAATACGAGTTGTCGCTCGAAATCGCGAAGCCGCTCATCGAGAAAATCTCCGCGTTGCCGTACGGCAGTCTGGTCGTGGCCTCGGGCGCGAGTTGCCGGCAGCAGATTGATGCCCTCGCGTCCGTACGGGCCCGTCACATGGCGGAGGTGTTGGCGGATGCACTGGAATAAATAAAGTTGGGGCAACTTCTCGCCCGGCGGACAGTTGGTCGTTTCTCGCTGCACATTACCTGGTATGCCACCGGAAGCCCTAAACGAGCGACGGTTTGCGACTCCGTGTCACGGCTTTCTGCTCGACGCGCGGGCGGTGCCGGCTAGAATAGTCTCGTTATGTCAACTCACGCTCCTGCGGCCCCCCAGAAGATTAATCTCCGCCGGCCTGAAATCATGGAGGCCGTCCAAGCCCAGGTGTTGTCGCACTATCGGAGTGAACTCGTCGAACGCATTCGCGCCAACGGCGGCGTGCTTTCGGCCGGCGATCTGACCATCAAGCTCGCGAAGGAATTTGGTTTTTGTTACGGCGTTGAGCGCGCGATTGATCTGGCCTACGCGGCGCGAAAATCCTTTCCGGCGGAGAAACCCATCTTCCTGCTCGGCGAGATCATTCACAACCCCGAGGTTAACGATCAGATTCGCAATCTCGGCATCATCACCATTCCCAACAAACCCACGGACGAGGAAATCAGCCAGTTGCGTCAGGAAGACGTGGTGATCATTCCCGCGTTCGGCACGGAAGTCGCCACGCGTCGCAAGCTGGAAGAGAAGGGCTGTATCCTGGTGGATACGACGTGCGGCGACGTGATGAGCGTTTGGAAACGCGTCCGCCAGTATTCCAAGGAAGCCGTGACCAGCATCATTCACGGCAAGGCCAAGCACGAGGAAACCAAGGCCACTACTTCGCAGGCGACGGCTTATGGCACCGGCCACTACCTCGTCGTCTTCACCCTCAACGAGACAAAATACGTTTGTGACTATATTTTGAATGGCGGGAACAAGCAGGAGTTTCTCGAAAAATTCAAAGGCGCTTACTCCAACGACTTCGACCCCGAAATCCACTTGCAAGCCGTCGGCGTGGCGAACCAAACCACCATGCTGCGGGGTGAAACCGAGGAAGTGCAGCGCCAACTCAAAGCCACGATGATCCAAAAATATGGCGCGGCGGAGATTGACCGGCACTTTCGCTTTTTCGACACGATTTGCGGCGCGACGCAGGATCGCCAGGATGCGCTGCAAAAGCTGCTCGCCCAGCCGCTGGACTTGCTGGTCGTCATCGGCGGATATAATTCCTCGAACACCTCGCATCTCGCGGAAATGGGCGAAGCCAAGCTGCCGACGTTCTTCATCAAGAACGCGGCCAAAATGCAGTCGGACAAACTCATTGTTCACTACAACCAGCACCAACTTCAGGAAGTGGAAACCCGCGACTGGCTGCCTGCTGGCAAGATCACCGTCGGCATCACCGCCGGCGCCAGTTGCCCAAACAATCTGATCGAAGACACCATCCGCCGCCTGTTCGAGTTGCGCGGAATATCGGTTCAGGCGCTGTTGGCAAACTAACCGTTTAAACTGCGTCTCTCTCCGCGCCCTTCCGCCATGCCTCGTACGCGTCAGGAGTTGGAACAATTGGAACGTCCGTCGCTCGCGCCCTTTGCGCAGTTGAGCGGGGAAACCCGGGGTCGGGCGCACTCGGAAGTTTCCCCCGACTGGCGCACGGAGTACCAGCGTGACCGTGACCGGGTCATCCACTCGCGGGCCTTTCGGCGGCTTGAATACAAGACCCAGGTCTTTCTCAACGGCACCGGCGATCACCTGCGCACCCGGCTGACCCACACCATGGAAGTCGCCGCCGTTGCCCGGGGCATTGCCCGTGCGCTCCGGCTCAATGAAGATTTAACCGAGACCATCGCACTGGCGCATGACTTGGGGCATCCACCTTTTGGCCATCGCGGCGAACATGTGCTGGACCGGCTGATGAAAGACCATGGCGGTTTTGAGCACAACCGGCAGAGCTTGCGTGTGGTCGAAGAGTTGGAGCAAAAATATCCCAACTTCTCCGGCCTGAATCTGACTTGGGAAGTGCGCGAAGGTCTGGTGAAACATTTCCCGGCGGGCGATCATCCCAGCAAGCGCCGGGGTTTTGCGGCCAAGAATTCCGCCCTCGAAGCCCAGGTGGCCAATCTGGCCGATGAAATTACCTATTACAGTCACGACCTTGATGACGGGCTGGACGCAGGCTTGCTGAACGAGGCGGAATTGAAGGATCGGGTAACCGTCTGGCGTGAGGCGGCGCGCAAAGTGAAACGCGAGCATGGTGATTTGCCGGATGAGTGCCGCCGATATTTTATCATTCGCACGATGATTGACGGCCAGGTGCGCGACGTGGTGCTGACGACGGAGAAATTAATCGCCCGCGCCAAGGTGCAAAACGCCGATGAGGTGCGCCTCTATCCGCGTCTGCTGGTGCAATACAGTCCCGCCCGGCGCAAGCTGAATCGGGAGATGCGAAAATATCTCTACCAAAACCTGTATTTCAGCAAGCAGGTGGATGAGGCGAACACGCGGGCCGTGCGGATTCTAGCCGAGCTTTTTCAATTCTACATTGCCCACCCGCGCGCCATCGGTGAGTCATCCCGCCAACGCCTCCGCCGGGAAGGTCTGCACCGTGCCGTGTGCGATTACATCGCCGGTATGACCGATCGTTACGTCTTGCAGGAACATACCCGATTGCTCGGGACAAGGGGCTGAGAACCGTCTGGCAAAACGTAGCCGCCGACGTAAGGAGGCGGATTGTCGCTTGGAAGTCTCAGTGAACCCATCCGCCTTCTTACGTCGGCGGCTACGAGCGTTAGTTTGCTGGCCGCGCCTTGACGGTCACCCGGCTGTCTTCCACTTGAATGCTCTCCACCTTCCGGATGGCCTCGGCATTTTTCGGATCCTTATAGGCGTCCTTGGCCAGATTTTCCTGACGCAGTTTGCTCATGAATGATTCCGGAATGGGCAACCCTTTGACCCGGATTTCCTGGGCTGTGACGATCAATACACCATTTTCCAATGACACCTTGAACGTGGCGTCGCCATTGAGATAACGGCCCTTGCCCAGCCAGCCCAGCCCGGCAAGCGGGATGCTCACCATGCCTTTGACTTCATTGCCCTTCAGCGAAACGTGGACTTTGTCCGCCAGTTCCTTCGTGTTTCCGGACAGGGCGATGAGCGCATTGAGATCGCGCTCGGTGAGCGTCAGGGGCTCGAGCGCCTTGCCTTGGTCCAGCGCGCCGGCAAATGATTTCACCCGTCCTTGCAGCCCTTGGAATTCGGCGTCGGTCATTTCCACCTTGGGCATTTTCAGTGGCTCGGCATCGGTGTAGGCATTGAACTGGTTCTTAACAAACCGGGCGGCGAAGAAGATTAATAGGCCGGCGAGCAACAACAGCACGACCGAGGTCAGGCAACCGTAAAACAGGCAACCGCGCCGTTTGGGGGCGGGTGAAGTGATGGTGGGGTCAGTCATGGTTTTATTTCTTTCTTCCCTTGGGAATTTGAGGTTGGACGCGGATCGGCGGTGGGATGGGAATCTTCGGCGGTGGTGACGACGGGCGTTTACTGCTATCCGCCGGCTTCGGCCAATGCTTCTCGGCCAG